>JAMOQH010000150.1 GCA_027064085.1 bacterium
GCTAATGCTTTAATAAAACATTATGATTTAGAATTAAATAAATTAAATAGTAATAATCAAACCATGTTTGACCGGGTTAAAGGAAAAGTAAATTTGAAAATTTTAAATCTTCTTAAAAAGCATGGAGCTAAAAGAGCTTGTGAAATATTAAAAACAAAATGTAAAGATATTAAAATAGACAAAAATGGAGATAAAATTCCCAAAAGTGAAAACAATGTAGGGGCAAATTCCCATATTTGCCCATTGTTTGAACGCTATGAGCAAAGATTTGTAAGGATAGGGTTTTTCCTATCCTAAAGCTTTGCGAACAGTGTAAAACTGCTTTAGCAGGTTGGAACTGCAACTTCCTTATAGTAGAGAAATGATTATTTCTACTAAAAAAAGAAATAGCTCAAGAGGATGTAAGGGACCCATTAACGATAAAAGGTATTAAATCTATTACAACAATTAGTCAAAATAGCTCGGTTGTTAGGGAATATGAGAATATAAATAAAAAATCTTATAGCACATATCCTTTAATTAAATTGAAAGTATTTAATATTGAAGTTACTGTTGTTCTTTCATAAGAATGAGAACTATCAACACCGGGGCTTACTAAAATTGTTTTAAAATCATTTCCTGCTCTTAACATAGTTGCTGCATCACTTCCATAATGAGGATAAGTATCAATTTTGTATTTAATATTGTTCATTTTTGCAATATTTACTAGTTTCTGCTTCATTTCTGGGTGAAATGGCCCTGTAGAGTCTTTTGCGCAAATTGTAACCGAATATTCATCACTTTCTTGTTCTGGTCCCAATACTCCATTATCAACAATAATTACTTCTTTTATTTCATCAGGAAAACTAAAATTTGCTCCAAAACCTACTTCTTCCCATACAGAAAAGAAAAAGTAGATATCTTTTTCTAGTTCTATGTTACTATTAAGTATTTCCTTAATAAGTCCAAGTAAAATTGCAACTCCCAGTTTATCATCTAAATGCCTTGATTTAACAAAACCATTGTCTGTTTTTACAAAATTAGGATTCCAAGAAATATAATCACCAACTTCTAAACCTAATTTATCAACATCTTCTTTGGTTTTTACATATTCATCAAGCCTAATTAGTATATCTTTATAATTAAATTTTCCTTTTTCAAACTCATGACCATTTGCATGAACTGAACCGTTATCAAATAAGACCGTTCCAGTATGCTTATTATCACTTGAATGTATAGTACAATAATTTCCTAAAACTGTTAAATTAGAATAGCCTCCAACTGGAGTAAATAAAATTTTACCATCATCTCTTATGCTTTTGACCATTGCTCCTAGTGTATCTAAATGTGATGCAAATAGAACACCGTTTTTAGATTTTCCTGATATTTTTAATAAAATACCCCCTCTGTTATATTCTTTAATAAACAGTGTTTTATTGCTGTCTAAAACTTCAATTTCTGAGAGTAAAAATTTTTGTATTGCTTGATAGTCTCCAGATACAGAAGGAATGTTTACAAGCGTTTCTAGTGTTTTTAAAATATAATTAATCATAATATCTCCTTAAGAACATAGTTTTTTATTGTTTTACTGTAAGTTTCGTGTTCTAGCTTTAAGCCTATTCTTTTTATACTCTCCAAGCTAGAGTTTTTAGGTATATCAAAAGTATATTTATTTAATATTTTGCCAGAATCAAGAAATTCATTAACTAAGTGTATAGTTATAGAACTGCGTTTCAAGTTGTTTTGGTGTGCCCATAAATATCCACTTTTACCTTTATATAGCTCAGTGTCAGCAGGATGTATGTTTATTATTTTGTTTTTATATTTATTAATAAAATAAGGGCTTAATATTCTCATATATCCTGCAAGAATTATAAATTCAACATCCATTTCTTTTAATTTAAGAACTATGTTCTTTTCACCTTTTTCTCTATTTTTATAGTATTGTTTTAAATAGAAATTATGAATATTTAAGTTTTTAGCAATATTTAATCCCTTGGCTTCTTTATTGTCTGAAAACACTGTTTTAATATTTATGATATTTTTTAGAATGCCGTTTTGACTTTCTTCTATTATCCTTTGCATATTAGAACCATTTCCAGATATGAAAATAGCTGTGTTTATTTTTTTAGTATATAGTTCCAATATCATCTCTATAATATTTTGTTTCAAAATCAATGTTTTCAGCACATTTATAAACAGTGTTCTTTAGTCTTTCTAGGTTGTTATCAGAAGATACTATATTCAAAACTCTTCCACCATTAGTTAATAAATTATTATTTTCATCCTTTTTAACACCTGCATAAAAAATATTACAATTTAAATCCTTTTTATTTATTTTTATTATTTTATTGGTAGCATAATCTAAAGGATAACCTTTACTCGCTAAAACTAAAGACATATAATATTGAGAATTAAACTCAATTTCTTCTATTTTATCCAAATTTTTATCTAATGTTAAGTTAATTAAATTTGTTAGATTTGTTTTCATTGCAGGTAGAAGTACTTGAGTTTCTGGGTCTCCAAGTCTTATATTATATTCTAGTAAAAAAGGTCCCTCTTTAGTTAAAATTATTCCAAAATATAAAAAACCTAGGTAATGAATATTTTCTTTTTTAAATCCATTAATTGTGGGCATAATTATTTTCTTTTTAATTTCACTTAAAATATTATCAGTAATAAAATCTACAGGAGTAATTGCTCCCATTCCTCCTGTATTTAATCCTTTATTGAAATTATGTGATAATTTGTAATCTTGTGATGCCTGAAATATTTTTATATTTTTCCCGTCAGTAATAGACATAATTGATAATTCACTTCCAATTAATCTATCTTCTATAATTAATTTTAAATTTTTTCCATACTTAGTTTTTAATACTTCAAGATTATTAAGAGCATCTTTTATATTGTTACTAATTAATACTCCTTTGCCAGCAGCCAAACCGTCATATTTTAAAACAAGATTGCCTTTTTTTTCATTTATTATTTGTTTTATTTTATTTTCTTCAAATTTTTCAAAGGCAATATATGGTGCTGTTTGAACTTCATTTTTTTTCATAAAATATTTAGCTTTTATTTTGCTACTCTCCAAAAAGGTATAATCTTGTTTTGGACCAAATACTTTTATATTGGTATTATTAAAATAATCAGTTATACCTTTTACTAGTAAATCTTCAGGGCCTACTATTATTAATTCAATGTTTTTATGATTACAAAATTCTTTTATTTTAAAAAAGTCATCAACTTTTATATTTACATTATTGTTTTTGATATTACTTTCATTAATTAAATATACTTTATTTCCTTCATTAAGTAACTTTTGAGCTATGGCATCTTCTCTTGCTCCTTTTCCTATTACTGCAATATTCATTTATTTCCTAAAAACAGTTGGAGTTAAATATATATTATGGCTTAAGTCAAGTCAACCATAAAAAAATTTTAAAACTTTAGCTTTAAAATTTGCATTTTATACCAAAATTGGTATAAAATACAGCACAAAAAAATAAGATAAAAATATAGTGTTGAAAAATATAGTGTTTTTTGATATATTAGGCTTAACTTGTTCGGAGATACCGTGGAAAATAAGCAGATATTATCAATTTATGCAACATCTGATAGTGTTGGATTTATGGCTTGCTATAATGGAAAGCTAGAAGCCAAAAAAATTAGGTATTCAAATGGTGAAACAATAGAGGCAATAAAAGAAGGTGTTGAGTACTATAAAAGAAATTTTAAATTTAAAGCAGAGAAAGTTGTTGTAGCATCTTCTATCGCAAATGATATTATAACAAATAGGAAGGGTGTTAAAACCGCATTAGTTGTAACATCTGGCTTTAAAGATTTATTGAAAATAGGGCGAAGAAGCAGAAATACTTTATATGATTTTATGCCTCAAATAAAACCTCATGTTGTTCAGAAAAAGAATATTTTTGAGGTTGAAGAAAGAGTTAATTCAAAAGGTGAAGTAGAAATAGCATTAAATAAAAAGCAATTTAAAACCATAATAAAAAATATTATTAATAACGGGTATAGAGCAGTTGCTGTTGGTTTTATAAATAGTTTAGTAAATAATGAAAATGAAAAAGCTGCAATTTTAGCATTAAAAAAATCGGGGATACCATACACTCTATCTTCTGAGATTTCGACTCACTATAGAGAATATGAGCGAATTTCTACCGCTGTTTTAAATAGTTATATTTATGAGCCTGTTAAGAATTTCTTTACTGATATTAAAAACTTATTTGATGAAAATACTGAAATAAGAATAATGGAAACAAATGGAGGAGTATCTCTGTTTAGTAATTTTAGATATAAAGATGCAATTCAAACTTTATTTTCAGGAAAAATAGCTTCATTAATTGGAGCTAAAACAATTTCAACTGAATTAAATATGCCCAAGATTATAACATTTGATATGAGTTCCTCTTCTAGTGATATTTCAATTTTTGATGATCAAATTACTTTAACTTCTCAAATGAAAGTAGATGAGTTACCGGTAAGAATACCATCTGTGCTTTTAAGAACAATAGGGCAAGGGGCATTATCTACTGTTGAAACCGTTGATAAAGGAATTAAACTAGATTTAGAGAATAAATATTTAGGAGATGAGTACAGACCCACTTTAAAAGATATTTCTATTTATTTGGGGTATTTAGACTCAACAAAAGAAGAAAGAAAGGAAGTTATTAAAAAACTTAAGGGGTATTTTAGTCATATTGATAAACTAGAATTAAATTCTTATGTTGAAGGTGTTTTTAAAATGGCTGTTGCAAAATTTTCTCGTCACATGAGAAAGTTAGCGGCTAAAAGAGGATACGATACGAAAGAATTTAACTTATTGGCAACTGGTTCTATGGCAGGGTTATTTTCTACTTCAATTGCTGAAAGATTATCTTCTGAAGAAATTATTATTCCAAATAAAAACGGATTTTTTTCTGTTGTCGGAATGTTATATACTAATACAATAAAAGATAGCTCCAAACTGATACTTAGAAGAGTTAGGCCATCAAGACAATTCGATTTTGAAGAGTTTGATGAGTTGTTTAGTGAATTAAAAAAAGAGGTTAAAAATAAATTAATTAATGAAAAAATATTTGATGAAAATATTAAGTTTTATAATTTACTAGATATCAGATATGAAGATGAAACATATGAAATGACTATTCCCTTTACAAGAGATTTTATTGAAAAATTTCATAAAGAACATCAAAAATTATATGGATATTTTCTTAAAAATTCTTTATTAGAAATTGTAAGAATGAGAGTAAGAGGACTAGGGATAGAAAAAAAACCTAATCTTAGAAGAATAGAAGTAGAGGATTATATTAAAATAGATAAACCAAAATATGAAAAAAAACAAAAAGCTATTTTTGGTGGAGAAGAATATAATATTCCAATTTATAAAAAAGAGACTCTGCCAATAAATACTTTAATTAAAGGTCCTGCAATTATAAAAGAATATGGTTCTACAACTTTGGTTTCTCCAAAATTTGTAGCTTCTATAGATAAACATAAAAATATTATAATTAGATATAAGGCAAAATACTAGAAAAATCAGCAATATAAAGCTTTGGGGAGTTAATATGGATGAAATAACGAGAGAACTTTTTTATCATGAGTTTATTGCAATTATAGAAGAAATGGCTGAAACACTAAGAAGAGCCTCGTTTTCACAAAGGATAAAAGAAGGTGGAACATTTTCTTGTGGTATATTTACTTATGAAGAGGATATGATAACTTATTTATCTCCAACTCCATTATATTTAAATGTTGGTACATTTACCCTTAGAGCAATAAAACATAATATACCTGAAATGAATAGAGGAGATGTTTATATTATAAATGATCCTTTTAAAGGTGGTACTGATTTATCTAATATCACATTAATATCTCCTGTTTTTACTTCAGTAGGTGCTAAAAAACCTAGCTTTTTTATTGTTACATCTGCTAGTCATTCCGAAATGGGAACAGGTAACTTAGGTGGAGTATTACTTGCTAAATCTATTGTAGAAGAGGGCATTTTTATTGAACCAATTAAGCTTATTGACCAAGGAAAAATGAATGAAAGCTTTTTACAAGCATTCTTTTATAAAGTTAGTTATCCTAAAGCAAGAAAAGGTGATTTGAATGCTCAAATTTTATCTAATTTTTTAGGCGTAAAAAAAATAGAGGCATTAGTTAGACAACATGGTTTAAAAAAAGTTAATAAGGCTGCTGATGCACTAATTGACTATTCTGAATATCTAATGAAAAAAACAATTTTGGATATCCCGGATGGAGAGTACAAGTATGTTGATTATTTAGATAGTGATGGATTAAATAATATTAAAATTAAAATTAAAGTTGCAATTGAAATAGAAGGAGAAAAAGCTACTGTTAATTTTTCTAGAAGTCATGAAGTTGTCAGAGGGCCGTTAAATGCAGTTTTAAGTATTACTACTGCTGCTGTTTTTTATGTTTTTAGAACACTTGCACCTTCTTATACTCCTTTAAATTCGGGTTGCTTAAAGCCTATAGATATTATTTGTAAAAAACATACTATACTAAATGCTTCTTATCCATCTGCTGTAAACGGTGGTGCAACAGAAACGGCTCAAAGAGTTGTAGATGTTTTACTTGGTGCATTGTCTCTTGCTTTACCAAATAAAATTCCTTCTGCAAGTCAAGGTACAATGAACGGTATTACCATTACTGGTTTCGATAAAGAAAATGATAAAAGATTTACCTTTTACGAAACTATTCCTGGTGGAGTAGGTGCTGCAAATAATTATGATGCACCAGATGCTTTACAAACTCACATGATGAATACATTAGGTGAGTCTATAGAAGCAATAGAGTATAAATATCCAATCAAAATAAAAAAATATGCTGTAAGAAATAATTCAGGAGGGCTTGGAGTATTTAAAGGCGGTAATGGTGTTATAAAAGAATATGAAATTCTTTCTAATGCTAAAGTTACCATTATGTCAGAAAGAAGATTAAAAGCTCCTTATGGTCTTAAAGGTGGTAAAAGTGGTAAAAAAGGAAATAACTATCACTTTATAAAAGAAACTGGTGAAACAATTACACTAAGCGAAAAAGCAATTATTGAAGTTAAAAAGGGTGATAGGATTATCATTGAAACACCTGGCGGTGGCGGCTGGGGTAAGTGATATGATTAAAAAACAATCAAGTAAGGATAAGTCAGTGACTTATCATCATAAGAAAGAAATAACTAAAATTAATTTTATAACTAAATTATTATCAATTTTAATAAACATCAATAATATATCAGATAAGGCATATAATAATTTTTTAAAAAGAGCAAAAACAGTTTTAACCGAAGAAGAAATCAAAATATTA
>JAMOQH010000151.1 GCA_027064085.1 bacterium
AATGGATATACTCCTCAGAATGTTGAATAATTTTTATTTGTTAATTATGTTTAATAATATTTTAAATAGGTATTTTCTCCGATGGAATTTTATCTGTAAAAAATATACTTATTTATGTGATATTATACCTTAGAATAAGGAGATATATGAAAAAACTGTATTTTTTAATCCTTTTTATCATTTTTATTCTTTCCTGTGGAGGAAAAGATTCAGATAAAGTGAATTTATGCAAAGATGTAGATTGTTCAAACAAAGCAAATTCACATTGCAATGAAGGCATTTGTGTATGCGATTTGGGATATCATGAAGATGGTGAACAATGTACAATTAATGAAAATAACCCATGTTTAAATATTGACTGCTCAAACAAAGCAAATTCACATTGCAGTGAAGGCATTTGTGTATGCGATTTGGGATATCATGAAGACGGAAATAATTGTATTACAAATGAACTTCCTCTCTTTAAAACATTCCCCCTAAATGGCTTAATTCTTGATAAAAATGAAAGTGTAGATTTAAAAAACACTCTTTTCATAATGCAGGGAGATGGCAATTTGGTTTTATATCAGAAAGAAGATTCACAACCTTTATGGAACACCACAACAAATGGAGCAACTTGTGGACTTGATTGTAGTTATAAATTTGTTTTTGAAACAAATGGCAACCTAGTTGTATTCGATGAAAATAATAATGTAAAATGGCATTCCAATACAGCAAATATTGGAGTTAATCACTTAACTATTGATGAAACTAAACTGGGTTTATATGATGCTCAAAACCATTTAATATGGAGCTCAACATGTGATAGTGGTGATTTAGTTAATGCTCCGTGCAATCTATATAATCCATGTGACGATACAAACTGTCCCCAAAATTCTATATGTCACCTAAATAATAGTAATCAAGCAGAATGCCTATGTAATGAAGGTTATGAATCAGATGGCAACAACTGTATTGAAATTGATAAATGTGAAAATGTGGATTGTTCAGAACACTCAACATGTAATTCAAATAATGGTAGATGCTACTGTGACAACAACTATCATTCAAGTGCTGATGGTAGAAGTTGTATCGCTGATAACATATGTGAAACTTTAAATTGTTCTGATAATTCTAGCTGTAATTACAATATGGGAATCTGTACCTGTGATAATGGCTATCATGAAGACAATGGTATATGTGTTGAAAATGACCAGAATGCTTGTAATGGTTGCAACGGTCACGGAACATGCTATATTAAAGAAAATAACGACCCTGTTTGTGCATGTGATGTTGGTTATACCCCCGATGATACAGATGGTTTACATTGTGTTTTAACAACAACAGTATGTATAGGAGGGGTAATTAATTTTGATTATAATCTTGACGGAACAAATGAAACATGGTTTACCCCCAATCAATCTGAATGTGATATGTTCGAGTTAATTAATTTTGTAAGAGCAGTACATGATAAAGAAGGCTCTCCTGAATCACATAAACCTTTGGGATATAATGTTCTTTTTTCAGCTTATGGAAGACAACACTCACAGAGAATGACTATGTCCCCTATTTCCAATGATAACCCTGAAAGATATGGAGAATTTGAACATGGAGATTTTCCTCCCGGATGGGGTGGCCAAAATATAGCATACAGTGGTGACTCTCATAGTCATATGGGAATGTATATGGGGTGCCGTGACCCACGAGAACCAATTTGCGTATCTAGTGGAGAAGGACATTGTAATGCAATGTCACATCACTGTAATATAATGAGACCTCGTTTTAGTTCTGTTGGAGTTGGAATTTATGATGTTGGCTATGAATATAGCACTCAAAATTTTCAATAAAATCAAAAACGACTCTTTAAGTATTCATTACCTTTTTCTGTTCTTACATATTTTTGTTTGGGACTTCTTGGTTTTTCCGGGATAGTATACTTAATATATCCTTCTTTTATTGCAGGTTTTAAATAGGTATTATAAAATGATTCTCTGTCTTTAAGCTCCAAAGCACTCATTATTTCTTTTGAAGTAACCGGAGACTTAGTTATTTCAAGCATTATTTTAAATTTTAAAGTTTTTGATGAATAAGCAATGCCGTTTTCCTTAGACTCCATAAAACTTATTGATTCTTTCTTATGCTCTTTAAAAACAGTTTTTTTAGGAATATTATCATTATCAGCATTAAGAATTAATACTCTGATTTTATTTCCAAATAAATACTCATCCTTTACATCTATGGCATCAACAAATCTTCTATCTTTTTTATTACCAAGAAAATATTTTATAATAATTTTATTACTATCAAAAATACTAAGTTCAATAGGAAAATTATTTTCATAATTGTACTCGTATAATGCTTTATTTATTGCATTTTCAACAATTTCGGGTGAAATGTTCCATAATTTATCTTTTGAATATAATAAATTTCTTTTTACAAACAGAATCAAATTATCTTTTATGTTAATTATTTTATTTTTTATTTCTCTATTATCAATAACTTCAGTATCTGAAATAAATGAATTACACTTCACTAAAACTTCTTTTTCTGAAATAAGAATAGTTTCTCTCATTTCTTTTGTTGCAGGAATAATTTCATCTTCTTTTATTATAAATCTTATAAATTCATAACCAAATTCTGTATCAAGTTTTAAAAAAGTATCAATTTTATTAGATTTTATATTTAAAATATAATTATTTTCCTTATTTTTAAACCAATAGTCTGGGATATTTATTATTTTATCTTTAATAGCTATTTCTAAATCTTGGAGATCATAATTTTCTATAAAAATCTCTCCACCACTAACATTTGATAATGCAACTATATACTTTAATATATCATCTAAATCTTTGAAAAACATTTTTATTCCTCAATAAATTCCATAACGCCTATATAAGGAAGGTTTCTATATCTTTCATCATAGTCTAAACCGTATCCTAATACAAATTTATCCGGAATAACAAAACATTTATAGTCTATTTTAACATATTTTTCTATATTTGAAGGTTTTTCTAGTAAAGTACATATTGCAACAGAAGCAGGTTTTCTCTTTTCAAAGTTTTTCAATAAAAAACTTAAAGTAAGACCTGTATCTACAATATCTTCAAGAACGATAACATGCTTTCCTTCAATACTGTCTTTTAAATCTGCTGTAATTTCAACTTCACCAGTTGATTTAGTTCCACCTTTATAAGAACTTAAACCAATAAAATCAGTTGTAACTCTTGTAGAATTTATTTCTTTAAGTAAATCAGACATAAACATAAAAACGCCCTTTAAAACGCCTACAAAAACTACATCTTTCCCTTTATAATCATTGTTTATTTGAGTAGCAACTTCCTTTACTTTTAGAGCTATCTCCTCTTTTGATATTAATTGATGAACCTTTTCTATCATTGCTTACTCCTATATATAATTATTATTTATAATTTCACCTAAACCGCCAGCACCAGGAAGAATATATTTACTTTTAGTTAAACTCTTTTCTCCTTCTGGGTTTTCACCTATTTCAGAATCTAAACTTTCTTTAGTTGATAAGCCCCTATCATATCTTACTGCCATAATAGTAACATCAGGATGCGAATTCGTTATAGTTTTTACATATTCTGGAGTTACAATTAAATGCATTACTATAATTTTAACATCTTTATGCATAGATTTATATAAGTCTATAACTTTTTTAATTGAACTTCCACTTGCTCCCATAGGATCGGGTATTAAAATATAACCATTTGAAAATTCAGGAATTATTTTCATTCCAGCTAAAACAGTATTTACACTATTTGCCTCTTCTGCAATATCTCGACTTGCCATAATATGGTCAAAAATGACATTATCAGGGTTCAAATATAAATTAAGATTATCAAAACAAATTTGCCCAGGAATCATACCGGCTCTTGCAACATCACAAACTAAGACTTTTGTATCAGGGTCTATTACTTTAGCCGTAAAAACTCCATTAGCATCATGTTCAAGCATTCTAGTTTTAAATTCCAACTCTTTTTTAGGGAAACAAGTAGAAACAACATTATTTAAAAGTACTTTGTATAAATCTCTTAGATAAATATTAATCATAGGCTGTTTTACCTCTGGCGTAGATAATTTTGCCAGTATAGAAAAAGCATAAATATCATCTAAAATATAAATATTTTCTCCTAGATGATGTTTCAAATAAGTGTTTTCATTTGTAAACTGAAAATGGGCTTTATCCCTCATTGTTTTCTCCTTTATTATCTATTGAAAAATGTAATCTACACCTTGGTTCATACTGAGCCTTTGCCCCTAAAACGACCAACTCATCTGATGAAATCATCCTTAATGACCTACTTGCAGGGTTACCACAAACAGTACAAATTGCTTGGACTTTAGTTACATATTCAGCCACTGCCATAAGTGAAGGGATAGAACCAAATGGCCTTCCCATATAATCTAAATCTAAACCAGCAATAATAACCCTCTTTCCTTGATTTGCCAAATCATTAACTACATCAATAATATCATTACTAAAAAACTGAGCTTCATCTATACCTATAACATCAATATCTTCAATATCATGATGGTAAATATCCTTGATATTGCTTAATGGCTGTGCTTTAAAATAAGCATTTGAGTGAGAAACAATGTCATTATCATCATAACGAGTATCCATGGCAGGTTTAAACGCCATTATTTTTTGTTTGGCAATTTTAGCCCTTTTAACTCTTCTAATAAGCTCCTCTGTTTTACCAGAAAACATCCCACCAGCAATAACCTCAATAAAACCAGTTTTTTCTACATAAACATTCATCATTCTCCATTCCAAAAACAAACAATGAACTTTTATAACATTATTCTTTTAAAATTTGAATTTTTTTATACTTTTTTTATTATTTTTTTATAATAAACTCCGTTAATATATTTATGAATTTAACTTATACAATTAAATAACAACGAGAAGATTATGTTGTGTGAGATTATATGATTCTAATAATATTGTTCTAGCTAACCCAAACCACTAAAGTCACTATCATTTAATTTATCTTTAATAACATTTAATTTCATCAGTATTGAATACATTTGACAACCTAAACAATAGCTAAAAAATGTTTCTAAAAAAACAGGAATAGAAAAGAAAATTGAAAAGTAAAAAGCCGTACTAGAGTAGCCTAATAATGAAACAGCAATCAAAATAACAGACATTATTAAACCGATTTTTGCTGCAAATAATTTTGGAGCAGCATCTATAGGTTTAGGGGTAATATTAATATTATTTAATATTAATCTACTAAAGTTTGCAATAGGACTATATTTTATTATAAAACTTCTTAATGTAAAATCTATAGTTAATAAAATCCAAAAAATTTTGTTATATGTACCTAAAGCTATAAAAACCAATGAAATCAATCCATTTAATCTTGCTACATTTCCGTCTATTTGGGTTTTACTTATAGGGCATGCACTCATAAATCCTCCATTGAAACAATACTCTACTAAATTAGTAGGGTTTACTCAATATAAACCAATAAGCAAATAATGTCAATATTTATTTCAGCTTTTATATATTTAATAACAAATTATAATATTTTATAGCAATGTTATAGCATTTGTGATAAAATTCATTGTATAGACTAACTAGAGGAGCTTGTGTCATGTTCTCTCCACAAACAACTAATAATAAAACGACATCTCCTTATAAGTTCAATACACCAAAGAAAAGAAAAAAACATAAAAAAAGCCTTAGTAAAAAACAACTTTATAAAAAAGGAAAAAAATATTATTATCGTCACAATAAAACTAAAGCTATTTATTTCTATAAAAAATCATGTAAATTTAAGTATCCTCAAGCATGTTTTGAACTTGGAAACCTATACAAAAAGAAATCAATAAAAAATATTCCATTATCTTTAGATTATTTTAAAAAAGCATGTAAAATGAATTATGCAGATGCTTGCACATACCTATACAATTTTTTTAGAAGAGAAAAAAAAGAAGAGGAAAAAGAATTTTATCTCAAAAAAGCATGTAAACTAGGAAATAAATATTCTTGCAGGACAATTAAAAGGCAAGAAGAAAGAATTATAAGAATAGAAAAGCAGAAACAAGAAAAAGAAAAAGAATTTGAAAAACTTATTAAATCTTGTAAAGCAGGAAGAGTATCATCATGCAATAGATTAAAATTGAAAAATTTTCAAATAGCAATTAAATCATTCTATCATCAAGACTATGATAAATCTAAAAAACTATTTGAAAACTCATGTAATGATGGATATAAAAAATCATGTCGTTATTTGGGTATAATTTACTTAAAAAATAATGATTTAAGTAATGCTGAAAAATATTTTGAGATATCATGTAAATCCAATGATCCTATTGCCTGTAACATGAAAAAAGCATTAAACTATAAAAAAGCTTGTAATAATGATAATGCTATTAATTGTCGTAACCTTGCCAAAGCTTATGAAAGGGGAAATTATTTAAGAAGAAATTTTATTAAAGCTATTAAATATTATATAAAAGCTTGTTCACTAAATGATAATGTATCATGTAAGAAAGCAGGAGAATATTATAGATATAATTATAAAGTAAAAGATCTAAAAAAAGCTTATACCTTCTATGAAAAAGCTTGTAAACTTAAAAATAACGAAAGCTGCAGTATACTTATAATATTAAAGCTTGATAAAGAATGTAAATCTAAAAACGCAATTTCATGTGATAAATTAGGAAATTTATATGATGAAGGAAAAGATATTAATAAAAATATAAGAAAGGCAAATGCATATTACAAAAAAGCATGCGAGTATGGACATAAAATTTCATGTGATAAGTAAACTCGTTATCTTAAACCTTCTAAATACTCACTATAAGTAATTTCGTCTATTTGATTTCTTCTTATTTTAATAACTTTTGTTTTTAGTAAGGCATCTTCAATTAATTTATCTTCATTAAGTCTAGTTCCTTCTTTATCTAAATACTCAATTTTTACCTTGGTAACAGGTGCCTTAGGGGCAAATAATACACAACAATCATCAAATGGTTTAATTGAGGTTTCATAGGTTTCAATTTTCTGGGCAATGGCAGTGATTTCTAGTTTATTATTACCAATTAATGGCCTTAAAATAGGTAAACGAGATATTACATCTACTGAAGTTATATTTTCTATTGTTTGAGAAGCCACCTGACCTATTGATTCACCTGTTATAAGAGCCTGATGAAGCGTTTTCTCTGCAATGACATCCGCAATTTTAACCATATATCTTCTATCTAGAACTGTTCCATACGATGCCCTACACTCTTTTCTAACAGCTCTTTGAATTTCAGTAAAATGAACAATAAATAAATCTAAATAATTATTTTGAAATTTAGACAAAATTGTTGCTAACTCTATTACCTTTAACTTTGCCCCCTCTGATGTATATGGAGTAGAGTGATAATAAACAGCATTTAACTTAACTCCCCTTGTTATTATTTTATAACCAGCAACAGGACTATCTATTCCACCAGAAAGTAAAAGAGTCATTTTGCCACTACTTCCAACCGGTAAACCATCAACTCCCCTGTGTCTATTTATAAATACAAGAGCATCATTTTCATAAAGTTCAACACCTACTGTTATATTTGGCTTTCTTAAATTAACAATAAAATTTTCAAAATTAGGTAAAATAATGTCAGCTACTTCTTTTGATATTTCAGATGATTTTTTGGGATATCGTTTGTCAATTCTTTTAGTATCAACCTTAAAAAAGTCCTTAGTTGTGCTATCATAATCTTTAGATAATAATTCTATTGCTTTAGTTGCAATTTTATTTAAATCTCTATCTTCTATGATATGTGCAACAGAAAAATTAGAAATACCTGGTACTTTCTTTAATCTTTCAGTAAAAAAATCTTCATTTTCAAAATTAGTTATAAAAAATCTTCCCCAAGTTCTTGTTAATTTAAAATCTTCACCTTTTAGTGTCCATTTTATATTTTCAGCCAATTTATTTTCAAACCTTTTTCTATTGCCTTTTTTTAAAGCAATTTCTGAGTATCTTATTATTATTTTTTTCATATTTCCCTTATAAAAAAAGAAACAAATTGTATGGCTAGAATTTATTTCTAGCCTAATTTGGTTACTTTTTTCAAAGCTTAGACAATGTGGCTAAGCGACAATCATTTAATCATTCTATAACTTTAAAACTAGATTTCATATCCATTTTCATATTAACCTTATTTATTTTTACGCTTATACGGGTATGAGTATATGATTCTTTTACATTTCCTTTATCAATATCAAATAATACCCAACCACTCATTTCGTTCTTTTTTATATTGATTTTCTGATTACTTGAATCTAGCTTAAAATCAATAATTGGCTTTAAAACAGCAAATTTTTTATCTTTAGAAATAGAATCAACAGTGTATTTCTTTTTAGACTTTATTTTAAGCATTGAATTATCTTGTACACCTTCTCGGCCATCATAAGTATCACCAACTTTAAGATCATTTTGGGGGAGCAAAATAAGTGATATATTTACAAATTGTTCTGCTTTTTTTGAAATATCATTTTTTAATTTTTCCTCAGAACCATTGCCCATAATATTTAAAATAGATTTCAAATCAAGCTCTGAAAGAGTTCCTGATGAATCAACGTTAGCTTTAATACTAGTATTAATAAGAGTTCTTAATAGTTCTGAATTAGGAAGTGTATTTTCTTTAGATTCGCTATCATATTTTAATACCTTATCTTGTCCTTTTCTATCTTTAAACTTTAATTCTGTTGTAATTCTTGAAATTACCCAATTTAATTCATAGTTTTCATTTTCTAGCTTTTTCTTTGTTTCATAATGGCCATAAAGATGAGTATTAATAAAAGTTAAATTATTATTATACCTTACACTCATCTTTAAAAAATGAACAATATTTATCTTTTTTCCAACTTTAAACTTGTATCTTAATTTAATAGCCTCATTACTTGTTTCAAAACTAGGTTTTTTCTTAGAAAACTCTATGTTTTCTGATAATTTATTATCATTTTTATTAATTTTAGTTACTTTTTTACTATTAGTTTTATTTTTTGTACTTGAATTATTTTCAGCAACTTTTTTACAAGATGAAAATCCCAATATAAATGCTAAAAATATTATTAATCCATATTTATAAAATCTCATTTACCTTCCTCTTTTAATTTTTTAACAAATTCTTCTATTTTATCATAAGCTCTATTTAGAATTTCTTCATTAGGTAAAAATACAACTCGAAAATGCTTAGTATTGGGCTTTTGACCAAATCCACTACCAGGAACAGTAACAACCCCATACTCGTTTATTAATCTTTTACAAAATGTAAAATCATCAATATCTAAATCTATTTTAATAAAGGCATAAAAAGCTCCACTAGTTTTTACTAAAGATAAACCATCTATTGCATTTATCCTATTGTAAGTAATTTCACCACGCTTTTTTAACTTATTTAACATTTCCCTTATATGAGGTTGAGGAGTCAAAAGAGCATTTTTTATAGCAAATTGTTCTGGTTTATTTGCACTAAGCCTTGCTCTTACAAATTTTTGCATTCCTTCATTATAATCAGAAATTAATTCATCTTTACCTGTTACTATTCCCCAGCCAATTCTAAAGCCCGGAACAACATGAGACTTTGATAAACCATTAAATGTTATAATTGGTGCATTAGTATCTATAGTTGCCATAGAAATATGCTTATCATTTTCATCAAATAATAATTTATCATAGATTTCATCTGCAAATAACAATAATCCATATTTTTTAGCTAATTCAATAACTCCTTTTAAGGATTCTTTTGAATAATTAGTCCCTGTTGGATTATTAGGATTGATAATTAGTACCCCCTTAGTATTTTCATCTATTTTTGATTCTAAATCTTTTAAATCAGGCTCCCAATTATTTTCTTCATCAAGAAAATAATGCCTTGGTTCTGCTCCTAATTTATTAATAATGGCATCATAAAGAGGATAAGTAGGTGCAGGAAGTAAAAAATTGTCACCAGCATTTAATAATGCAGTTAAAGCTATATCAATTGCTTCACTTGCACCAGTGGTTACAAATATCTCTTTTATATTTTTAAATCCCTTACTTTTAGCATCAAGTCTAATTGCATTTACCGCCTCATCAATACCATTAGAAGGAGCATAACCATTTTGATTATCTCTCATTGCTTTTACAGTATCATCTATTACTTGAGGCGGAGTAACAAAATCGTAAATATTAGGATCTCCAATATTTAACCAAAGCATTTCTTTACCCGTTTTTTCTACTTCTTTTGCAAGCACAACTATATCTCTTATTGCATACTTAATATTTTCTGTCCTTTTTGCAGGAATAATTTTTTTCCAAGCCATAACAACCTCTAAATAAACAAGGCTAATTTACCATAGTGATAATATTAATTCAATCATTTATTAATAAAAATCCACATATTTAGTAATGAACCCACTTTTTTTACATTTAAAAAATGTTATTTTGCTAATTATTCTAAAATCAATTGAATTTTTATAAAAAATATATAATAATGCTCTTGCAGAGTTTTTTAAATATAAGTAATAATATGGATAATAAATTTAAAAGTAAGGAAATAAGTAAAAAAAGGTTATACTTTTCATTAACCAACAAGTGCAATGATAATGAAGATATTCTTTTACCATATTCAAAAAATATAGGAGAAATATGATTCCAATGACATTTGAAGAAACCATTATGCTTGATTTAGAAAATAGTGTATCATGGCTTTTAAAAAATAAACTACTTGATAAAAACGGTAGAATTTATCACTCGGTATTTCTTAAAACAGAAAATGATGCAAAAAAAGTACTTAAGCATTTAATAAATAAAGGCTATAAAGATACTTATGCAGATATATTAGAAGATGATGACTATCCTTTTTTACTAGAGTTTTCTAAAACAATAAAAATGAACAAAGAGCATATCGATATTGATATAAAAAATATCCTTAGTTTATTAAAATCTTTCCATTACGACTATAATAATTTTACAATTTTAATTGATATTAATGGTGACGAAACTAAGTTTTTTAACCCTAGCGAAGTTATTTAATATTAATTTAATTTACTCCAATAAAGAATCAAATGGAGATAAAATAATAATTAGTTATTTAATATTTTAATTAAAAAATCAAGAAAATACTAAAAGATATTGTGAATTACTGAATTTCATTCATATAACTAGAAAAAATAAAAAAAATATCTTATAATAAAACAATGTGCTTTTAGTTCTTATAAAAGGAGTAAATGAAAACAATAAACTATAATTACTTAAACAATAATGAATTAGAAAATTTTATTAATAAAAATGATAAGTTTAAAGCTAATCAGTTACTATTACAAATTTTTACGGGAGTATGTAGTATACAATTTATTAGAGAAATCATAAATATAATAAAAAAAAAACTTCCACATATAAAAATAATAGGAGCCACAACAAGTGGTGAAATCATTGGTGATTCTGTACAAAATAATTCCACAGTATTTTCATTTACAATATTTGAAGCCACCAAAATCATTACATATTATACAGAAAATAAAGAACATAGTTATGAAACTGCTCAAAATTTAATCAAACAATTTGATAAAACAAATAAAGCAACGCTTGCAATTTCATTTACAGATGGCCTCAATACAAATGGTGAAACTTATCTAAATGCATTTCATAATTATGATAACAATCTTATAGTTGCAGGAGGACTTGCTGGTGATAACAGAACATTTACTCAAACAATTGTTTTCACTGAAAATAAAATATTAACAAATGGTGCGGTAGTTGCTTTATTATACAATGATAACTTAAAAGTAACAACTGAAGTTAACTTTGGCTGGAAAAACTTAGGAAAAAAATTAAAAATAACCAAAGTTAAAGAAAACATAGTATATGAGATAGATAATATTCCTGCGGTTGATATATACAAAAAATACTTAGGAAAACATGTAGTAGAAGATATTCCTGCATCAATAGTTGAATTTCCTTTAATAATTCAAAGAGATGGAGTAAATATTGCAAGAGCTGTTGTTGGACAACAAGAAGATAAATCTCTATTTTTTGCAGGGAATATCAATTTAAATGATGAAGTAACTTTTGGATATGCCAATATAAAATCCATGTTAAAAGATGGAAACAACTCATATACTAAATTTTCTAACTTAAATGTAGAGTCTATTTTTATATACTCTTGTATGGCAAGGAAAATATTTATCGGAGATGAAATTAGTTTAGAGTTAAAACCATTAAATAAAATAACCGAATTAAGTGGTTTCTTTACCTATGGAGAATTTTTTTCAGATACTAAAATCAATGAAAACAAATTATTAAATCAAACAATGACTATACTAGCTCTTAGTGAAAATACCGAAACAATCCCCCCCAAAAAAAATGATAATCAAATAATTACAAATAAATCTAGTCAATATAGAACTCTTGAGGCGTTAACTCATCTTCTTACCCAAACAACATCAGAACTAGAAGAAATCCATAATTCACTAGAAAAGAGAATCCAAGAAGAAGTTCAAAAGAATAGGGAAAAGGATAAAAAATTATTTCAACAAACTAGATTTGCTCAAATGGGTGAAATGATAGACTTAATAGCTCATCAATGGCTACAACCAATTCATTTAATAAAATTAAAAACATCTTTTATAGATAATAAAAACCAAAATGGGCATTTAACAAAAGAAAAGATAGAAGAATTTACAAATAATTTAACTATTCAGACTAACCATATAATCAAAACTTTGCATGAATTTAGAAGTTTTTTTAAAAATGAAAATAAAATTTCTAGAGTATCTTATAAAAAACTAATTGATGGAGTATTATTACTATTAAAAGATAGAATTAAAAATGAAATAGAAATCATCTTAGATTTTAATCATAATATTAAGGTAAATGTAATAGAAAATGAATTCAAACATATACTGATTAATATTATAAACAATGCTATTGATAGTTTTAATAAAAAAAGTATTAAAAATAAAAAATTTATTTTTAACATTACAGAATTAGATGGTTTTATCTCACTTAATATCATAGATAATGCTGGTGGAATTCCCAATAATATAATAGAGCATATTTTTGAACCATACTTTACAACTAAAGAAGAAGGATCAGGTGTTGGGCTTTATTTTTCATCAATGATAATAGAAAAGATAGGTGGAAAGTTACTTGTAGAAAATCATAATAATGGAGTAAAGTTTAATATTTTAGTTAAAAAGTAATTTATTTTATTCATAAAACTTGTTAAATACCACTAATAATGATAGATAACTTATAGATATTTTGTAGGTATTTTATGAACGATAATATTGTAAATCAAGAAATTCATAATCTCAGAGAACTTGCAATTAGACATATGAAAAACTTATCAAAACAATACCCAAGTATTCAAGATGCTACTACTGAAATTATTAATTTAGAAGCTATATTGAACTTACCAAAAGGAACAGAGCATTTTCTTTCTGATATACATGGAGAACATGAAGCTTTTTTACATGTATTAAAAAATGCCTCGGGAGTTATTAGAAGAAAAATAAACGATGTTTTTCAAGAAGAGTTAAACGAAAAAGAAAAGAAGCTATTAGCAACAATTATTTATTATCCTAGAGAAAAACTAAAATTAATAAAAAAAGAAGGATATAAGAACTTTCAATTATTTCAAAAAGATATAATCTACCAATTAATCAAGGTTTGTAGAGCTGTTTCTGCCAAATATACTAGATTAAAAGTAAGAGAAGTACTTCCTAAAAATTATGCTTACATAATAGAAGAATTACTTAATAAGCAAGAAATAGGACATAAAGAATTATACTACCAAAAAATTATAGAAAGTATCATTTTGTTAAATAGAGGAGAAGACTTTATTACTAATATATCTAGAGTAATAAAAAGGCTAGCTGTTAAAAGATTACATATTATTGGAGATATTTATGATAGAGGTCCTGGAGCTGAAATAATAATGGATAGACTCATGTTGCACCAATTTCTTGATATTCAATGGGGAAATCATGATATTTTATGGATGAGTGCAGCAAGCGGTCATAAAGCATCTATTGCCAATGTTTTAAGAATTTCTCTTAGATATGCAAATTTAAAAACTCTAGAAAATGGATATGGAATAAATTTAATGCCTTTATCAACATTTGCAAATAAATATTATAAAAATGATGAGTGTAAAAACTTTTATCCAAAATCTAAACATGATTACGATGATGATGAATTACAATTAATTGCTAGAATGCACAAAACAATAAGTATTATTCAATTTAAATTAGAGTCACAAATAATAAAAAAGAGGCCTTCATTTAATATGAATGCGAGAATACTTCTTGATAAAATCAACTACAGTAATTACTCTATTAAAATAAATAAGGAGAATTTTAAGCTCAACAGTACAAGTTTTCCAACCATAGATCAAAGTAATCCAATAAAGCTATCAAAAGCAGAAACAATACTCATTAATAAACTAGCTTTATCATTTCAAACTAATGAAAAACTACAAAAACACATTAAATACTTGTATTCCAAAGGAAGTGTATATCTTACACATAACAATAATCTACTTTTTCATGGAGAAATACCTCTCAATAAAGATGGCTCTTTAAAAGAAGTTAATATTTCAAATGTTAAGCTAAAAGGAAAAGAATTATTAAATTATTTTGATAAAATGGCAAGAATAGGTTTTTTTGAAAGAGAAAATATTAAAAACAAAGAATTAGGAATGGATTTAATGTGGTATTTATGGTGTGGAAAAGATAGTCCTTTATTTGGAAAAAATAAAATGGCTACTTTTGAAAGATATTTTATAGATGATAAAAAAATACATAAAGAAGGTAAGAACCCATATTTTAACTTAAGAGAAAACGAGCAAATAATCGATAAAATTTTAAAAGAGTTTGGATTGAATGATAAAAATTCAAGAATAATCAATGGACATGTTCCTGTAAAGGTAAAAAAAGGGGAACATCCAGTAAAAGCAAATAACAGATTAGTTGTTATTGATGGAGGTTTCTCCAAGGCATATCAGGATGTTACTGGAATAGCAGGCTATACATTGATTTATAATTCGTGGGGATTACTTCTTGCATCTCACGAACCATTCACTTCTGTTAAAGATGCTATTAAAAATGAAACGGATATTAGGTCATCAATGGTTTTACTCGATAAAGTAAAAGAAAGAACAAGGATAAAAGATACAGACCAAGGTAAAGAAATAATGACACAAATACATGATTTAAAAAAATTAGTTAAGTTTTATCAAAATGGGATTATAAGAGAATTTGGAGAATAGTTAACTTTCAATAATATCAATTCTAAAAATAAACTCAAAAATTTTACTAAAATTATTTTATTGATATAATACAATTTTATTTAAGGAGAAAATTGATAAAAAAGATACTAACGATATTATCCTTTAGCGTTTTAATTACAGTTACTTTACTAGGAAATAAAAATTTTCATATAAATAAATCAACTTCACAGCAGGAGTATAGAAAAAATTACGAAAAACATAATAAAATAAATTACTTATTACGACTTACTCAAGAAGAACTTGAACTTTTAATATCTCAGCTAAGTACTATAAAAAAGAAAACTGCCCCACAAAAAAAAATTCTTTTAATTTTAAAACTTCTCTATTATTCAAAAGGGGTTCAAGCTATAAATAAACACGATAAAACTATTATATCTTTATATATCAATAAACTAAAATTAAATAATGTAAATTTAATCACTCAAACCCAAAACTTATTTACAAGTAAAAACAACAAATTTCTAAAAAGAATGCTCTCAATTGAAAACTTTCTTAAAAAATATAACAATTCAAGAATGATAAAATATCAAACTTACAATTACTTAGGCCCATTTATAGAAAGCTACAAAACAATTTGTAAATTTGATAAAAAATTAACAGACAAACAAATATTTTACTCATTAAAGAATAAAAAAACATGCAAGCTACAAAAAGAACTATTTAAAAACTTATCAATTAAAGAACTATTAAAAAGAATTGAATTTGGAGATAAACAAATTGTAAAAGGATATAATAAGCTCACTCCTTTTGTTGCTAAAATTATACTCACTGAAATAATATTAAATAAGTTATCTAGAAAAGAAAAAAAGATATTTCTTTCTAAAGTTATAAATAAAACTGATTATTCCGAATTTACTTGTGGAAAATTTTGCAATCAAAAAGAAGCTCATATCAAAAGAAATATAGATTTTATTATTCCTCATAATGGTTATCAATTACTAAATTCAATAAAAGGAGCTAATCTAATAGATAAATACTCTAAAATATTTCTAAAAAACAAAAATTTTACCCCAATAAAATACAACTCTCCCCTACTCACTGCAGGAATTGAATGTTCATTATTTTTACAAAGAGCTATAGAAAAGTCTAAAATTGCTAAAATTAAAGGGCGAATGAAAACAGACTATATGGATACATCGCTTGTAAAAAGTAAAATTGCTAAAAAATATATATTAAATACAGAGCAACAATTAAAATTAGGTGATATTATAAAATTACATGGACACACCTATCTCTTTGTTGGCTACAAGAAAATAAATAATCATTATTACGCTGTTACTATAGAAGCTGTTGGTGGTAATTTAAGGTCTGCTGGTATTTTTTACAGAGATTTTTACAAAAATGATATAGGAAATTTCAATAAAAAAAGAGATAAAAACGGTAAAACCACTAGTGTCCCCAAAAATGAAAGATACATTATTTACAGACTAAAATAATCAATTATTAATTAAAATTGGAACAAAGTAGAAAAGAAATTGTTGTAAGAGTCAAAAATCAAGAACAGATTATTGATATTGAAGAATTTCATATAAAATAACTACTCAAAAAAACATCCATAAGTATCCTTAATAAAATCCCCACTTTTATACTTAAAATTTAAACATTTAAAATTTTCACCAAAAAGTTCACTACAGCTTGTAATTAATTTTTTATTATTTCTACATAAAACCATATTACCATTTTCACAACTTGTTTTGTTATTTTCTTCACAGGATTCTGTATTATCTTTTAAATAGCAATTTGGAGTATTATTATCTATTCTGCACTCCATTCCATAGTAAGGACAATAATATTCTTGAGTTATTCCGTTTTTACAATAAACTAAACTTCCATTATCATTACAATAATTTTCAAATGTATTAGAATCACAAATAGTATCATTACTACAAATAGCCTTCTTGTTACCATATTCTAAACATTTTTTATTAATTACAGTACAATTAGTTATTTCATATTTACCATTTTCACATACTTTTAAAGTTGTATCATCGGAGCAAGTTTGCTCTATATTATCACAAACCTCATTACTGTAAGTAATGCCCATAAAATTATTAAAACAAAAATTATACTCATCACAAGTATCATGAGAATTGATACATAAAATGTAATCATTTACCTTCTCTTTAATAGGCATATAATATGCATATATGCTCCCCTTTTCTGAATGATAAAATGAATTATATTTTGCCACACATAAATCAATATCTTCTTCCCCTCCTGTTTTACAAGGAGTAATTTTTTCACATGCAGAAATGATATCTTCCTTAGTTAAAATATTCCTTAAACAGTTAAGATTATCATTATGATAGCCCATATTACACTCGCAATTAGCCTTACCATTTATTATTTTACAGTATCCCATTCCACAATCTACATTTTCACAACTAAGTTTTTTTTCTGTTTTATTTGTATTTTCTCCACATGAAATAACTACATTTAACATAAAAAATATTATTAATAATAAAAATAATTTCATATATTACTCCTCCTGACAAACTCTGTATTAAATCATTTCAACTTATTTTTATCAAGATTTATTTAAACTTGACAAGAATTATTAAACATTTTCTTAATATTTACCTAACAAAAAAGCACAAATAGTAAATAACAATAGTGATGTTTATACACATTTATAAACATCCTATAAAAATACTTGACATTATCGGCATCTATAAATATAGTAAACCACTTTTATTATTAAAGGATTTAAATGAAAGATAAAAAATTACATATAATAACATTTGGCTGTCAGATGAATGTTTATGATAGTGACAAAATAGCCATGATGCTCAAAGACTTAAACTATTCGGTCACGGACAATCCAGCTGACGCAGATATGATACTTTTAAATACATGCTCTGTAAGAGAAGGACCTGAAAACAAAGTTGTTTCACAGCTTGGTAGATTTAAAAAATTAAAAGAAGAAAACCCTAATTTAATACTTGGAGTTGGAGGTTGTGTTGCTCAGCAAAAAGGAGAAGAACTTTTAAAACAGGTAAAATATCTTGATATTGTATTTGGAACAGACAGTCTTCCTGCTTTACCAGATATGATAAATACATATACTCAAACAGGTAAAAGAATCTCTCAAACAGAAATACAATTAAGTGATATATATAAATTTGTTGAAGTTACCCCCGATTATGAAACGAACAATGTATCTGATTTTGTTAAAATAATGAAGGGTTGCAATAAAAGATGCTCATATTGCATTGTTCCTTTTACACGCGGGACTGAAGTATCCAAACCATCAAAAAAGGTTATAGAAGAGTGTAAAATACTCGCAAAAAGTGGAGTAAAAGAAATTACTCTTTTAGGACAAACGGTTAATTCATACGGGAGAGATAAAAAAAACGAAATATCTTTTGCACAATTACTTGAAAAAATAAACGAAATTGAAGGAATTGAAAGAATAAGATTTACATCTCCTCACCCAAAATATTTTACAAAAGACTTAATGGACGCAATTTATAAACTCGATAAAGTCATGGAACATATCCATATGCCTATTCAGTCAGGTTCCAATAAAGTTTTAAAAGAAATGAGGCGTCAGTATAAATCAGAACAATTTCTTGAACAAATCAAATACATGCGTTCACTTATGCCTCAACTTGAAGTTACAACCGATATAATTGTAGGTTACCCAACAGAAACCGAAGAAGATTTCAATTTAACTCTTGATTTTCTAAAAACAATACAGTTTGACAATGCCTTTTCCTTTGCTTATTCTCCTCGCCCAATGACAGAATCATTTAATCTTGAAGAAACACTAACATTAGATGAAAAAAAAGCTCGATTAAACAAACTAATGGATTTACAAAAAGAAATATCTATTAAAAAATCCCAAAACTTAATAGGAACAATTCAAGAAGTATTACTTGACAATGATTCCGATGGAAGAGATAATAATCAGTATTCTGGAAGAACAAGAGGAAACAGAAAAGTTTATATTGATGACATTAAAGATAAAAAAATCGGAGATATTTTTAATGTAAAGATTACCGAAGGATATATTTATACATTAAAAGGAATTATTATATAAAAGATAAAAGGGGCTCTTTATGAAAGAACTTAAAAATAATTATACAAAAGTTACTATTGAAAAACTTATAAATAGTCATAATCAGTTTGGTACAGCAATTATACTACTCAGAGAAGAAAAAACTGGATTACTCTTTCCTGTTGGTCTTGAAAATTCTTTTTTTGAATATTTAAAGAATATTTCAGATGATAAAACCCATGAAGAAGATTTTTTATGCGATATTGTTTATAAATTAGACTCTCCAAAAGAAATTTTTATTAATTTAACTTCTAACAAATTAAACTCTTTCTATACTAATAAAGATAACAAAAAAGTTTATTTGAATCTAATAGAGATGTTATCTTTTGCAATAAGATACTCCACAAGTATTTACATACAAAATAAATTAATTCACCCTGAAATAAGAGATGATTACTTTATAAATGCAGATCTAGTAAATCACAGAAAAGTTGATTTATATAGATTGGACAAAATACACTTAGATAATTCAAAACACTAAAAGATAAAACAGAAGTAAAAAATATAATTTTTATTATTTGGATATATGGAAAATAAAAATCAAAAAAATAGATACCTATTCTTATTAATCCTAACTATTGCAACAGCAATAGGGTTTCAAGGTTGGAGAACCTTACTAAATAATTTCGCAGTTAATGAAGCAAATATTTTAGGCAATCAAATGGGTATGATTCAATCAGTAAGAGAAATTCCTGGATTTTTAGCTTTACTAGTTGTTTTTATTTTACTTATTCTAAAAGAAGAAATTTTAGCAGTTATTTCACTATCTTTACTAGCAATAGGAGTTGGATTAACTGGATTTTTTCCTTCATATCATGGGCTATTATTTACAACCCTATTAATGTCTTTAGGTTTTCATTATTATGAAACAGTAAATCAATCTTTAACTTTACAATATTTTTCTAAAAAAGAAACTCCTCTTATTATGGCAAAGTTTAAAAGTATAGGAGCATTTATAAATATTTTAGTTGGTTTAAGTATTTTTATATTTATGAAATATTTATCATATAAATGGATGTTTTTAATTTTAGGAGTTTTAGTTGCTTTTTTAATTATATATTCCCTATTTTATTTTCCAAATAAAGATAACTTAGCTATCCAAAGAAAAACCATGGTTTTAAGAAAAAAATATTGGTTATTTTATACCTTGACTTTTTTAGCAGGAGCAAGAAGACAAATTTTTGTTGTATTTTCAGTATTTTTAATGGTTAAAAAGTTTCATTTCAGCATCTTCGAAATAACAATTTTATTTGTAGTAAATAATTTAATAAATATGATATTTATGCCTATCGTTGGTAAAGCCATTAACAAATTTAAAGAAAGGAAAGTACTAAGCTTAGAATATGGATTAATTATACCCATATTTTTAGTATATGCTTTTGTCCAAAATAGATATATAATTATGGCCGTTTATATTTTAGATCATTTAGTTTTTAATTTTTCAATTGCAATAAAAACATTTTTTCAAAAAATAGCAGACGAATCCGACATTGCTCCTTCTATGGCAGTTGCTTTTACAATTAATCACATAGCCGCAGTTGTAATACCTGCATTAGGAGGAATATTATGGATATTAGACTATAAAATACCATTTATAATTGGAGTCGTCATAGCAATTACTTCATTAATCTTTGTTCAACTCATTCCTAAAAAATATCCTTGACATAAAAACTACATACTGTATAACATTGATAGTTTATTTTTAGGAGCTATAATGTTTAAAAAATTTTATTTATTTTTGATACTTATCAGTACAATGCTATTTACTGTTTCTTGTGGAGGAACAACTCAGTCCTCTGATCCAACCTGTAACCCCAAATGCCAAAATTGGGAAAAATGTGAAAATAACAAATGTATATTACAAGAAAATAAATGTAATCATAATAATGATTGTAAAGATGATTTTAAATGTCAACTTGATATACATGAATGTATTGAAGACAATAATCAAGAATGTACAAATAATGCAACAAAATGCCAAAACAATACTCTTTTAACTTGTGAAAATAATGTTTGGAACTCTTTAGATTGTACTATTGATAATAAAATATGCAAAACTAATGAGAAAACATCTTCATGCATTGCAAATGAAACAGTTTGTAGTCAAGGAGAAACAAAATGTGACAATAATAATTTACTTACTTGTAACAATGATTCTTGGGAAACAATAAACTGTGCAAGTAGTAATAAAATTTGTGAAACTAAAGAAAATATTTCTTTATGTGCAGAAGAAGAAATTCAAGAGTTAACTATTCCCGAAGTTAAAGCATTGAAGCAAAATAAAATGGTAATAACAAGTGGCATAGTAACATACATCAACATTTATGACAATAAAGTTGCTGGTTTTTATATACAAGAAGGGCAAAATGATAATCAAGCAATTTATGTATTTATTAAAGATGGTATCAATTCGAATCTAAAATTAGGAGATACTGTAAAAGTTACAGGGTTTGAATGGAAAAGATTTGGCATTAATAGAATTGGAGATAATGATAACTCTCCATCTTTTGAAATTATTGATTCAACATCAACAATACCTAACCCAAAAGAAATAAGTTCAACAGAACTCTCAGTAGGAACTATTGATATGCTTGTAAGTATAACTAATGCTCCTTTTACAGTTAAAACACTAGGAGATGCACCATTGTATCATACTATTTTAGTTGATAATAATAATAACGAACTAATTATTAACAGTAAGCTATATCGTTTTAATGAAAATGGTTTAACCGTTGGTAGCATAGTTACTAAAATTCAAGGAATAGCGGGCTCTTATCAAAATAATGATGAAAGTTTTACATTATTAGTTAGACCAAGAAATACTGAAGATATAAGTTTTTCAAACGAAGGAACAAAAGGTTATAGTTGTAGAACAATAGAACCAAAATGTAATACTGGTTTAAAATGTAATAATAGTAATATTTGTGAAATAAAACTTCCATGTGATAATGCATGTACAGAAACACAATACTGTGACACTGATACTGATGCTTGTATAGATTTAACAATTCAGCCTATTTCAGAAGTAAGAACCTTAACTGAAGATAAACTTGTTATGGTTGAAGGAGTTGTTACTCAATATAAAAGGCACAATACAACAACAGCAAACTTTTATCTTCAAGATAATACTACAGCAAATTCAGGAATTCAAATTTATTATAAAAATGAACAAGCTCCAAGCATTAGCAGAGGAGATAGAATAAGAGTTGTTGCATTAGCACATGTTTATCAAGGTATAGTAGAGTTAGGCACTCCAGAAGTCCAACCTAGAATTACTATTATAGAAAACGACATTGCAATCACTCCTAAAGACATAAATTCATCTGAAATAAATGAAGAAAATTTATATCTTTTTGTTAAATTAAATAATCCTCCTTTTACTGTAACAAGTGTAGAGTATGCACATCCTAAATATGTTACTTTTGAAGATAGCTTAGGAAATTCTTTCATACTTAACAATGATTGGGTAAATGATTGGGAATATTTCTTTGAAGGAGATGTATTAACATCATTACAAGGTTTAGTTAATTACAGGTTATCAGGTCAAGTAACATTTACCATTAATCCAAGGCTAGAATCAGATTTTACATTTCAAGAAGAATAAAATTTAATAGCTTTCAAATAAAAGATTGAAATGTATAATAAAAAAATATAAAATACCGTATATTTGAGTGAGGAATTATGAAATCAGTTATTAAAGATTATAAAATTGTAGATGAATGCAGGCAAGATGCAATGAGCATTGCCCTTGAAGTCCAAAAATTAATAGATGCCCACACAACATCAAGCGTTGAAAGAACAACTCTTAGGTTTATGGATGTTGACGGAGTTGATGATAGTGGTGTTCCATTAGCTAATGTCCTTGTTGACAGAGCAATTAAATCTGGTTACGCAAACAAGGGAATTGTAAGATTAATTGCTGCATATTATCAAGATGAAGAATTAGATAATATCAGTGAAGCAATCAACGAATTACTCTTTGCTGAAAATGTTAATTTTGAAAAATTATATAACATGGAGCTTAATAAAAAAACATTATCAAGTTTTAATAAATTTTTCAAAGAAAAATACAATAAATTAAAAAAAATAAAAGAAGAAAAAATAAATAAAAAACAAAAACTAGGGATTGGAAATGAACCTTTAAAATATTTGATAGTTGCAACAGGGAATATCTATGAAGATGTTGAACAAGCAAAGGCAGCTGCTGAAACAGGTGCTGATATAATTGCAGTAATCAGAAGTACAGCTCAATCACTTTTAGACTATGTTCCATACGGAGCAACAACAGAAGGATATGGTGGAACTTATGCAACTCAAGAAAACTTTAAAATAATGAGAAAAGCTCTCGATAAAGTTGGAGAAAAACTTGGAAGATATATACATTTAGTAAACTATTCCAGTGGACTTTGTATGGCTGAAATTGCATATATGGGAGCTAAAGAAGGTCTTGATTATTTATTAAATGATGCTATGTATGGTATTTTATTTCGTGATATAAATATGAAAAGAACTTTCATAGACCAATATATTTCTAGATTATTTTGTTCAAAATTTGAAATCACTATCAATACAGGCGAAGATAATTATCTAACTACAGCGGATGCATTTGATTTTGGTTATACTGTTCTTACTTCACAGTTTATAAATGAGGCATTTGCATTACTTGCAGGCCTAAAAGAAGAACAAATGGGGCTTGGACATGCCTATGAAATTGACCCTAAAATGAAAGATTCATGGCTATACGAATTTGCACAGGCAAAACTAATAAGAGAAGTGTTTCCAAAGGCCAAGTTAAAATATATGCCACCTACAAAGCACATGAATGGAGATATTTTTTACTCCCATTTATTAGATGCGTTATTTAACATTACATCAAAAATTACCAACCAATCCATTCACCTACTTGGAATACCTACAGAAGCTCTGCATACTCCTCTACTCCACGACAGATTTATAGCATTAAAAAATGTTGACTACATGTTTAACGCATTTGACGGCTTTATGGATAATTTTGAAATCAAAGAAGATAGTCTGATAGTAAAAAGAGCAAACTACATTCTTGATAAATCAGCAAATTTTTTAAAAGATATCAAAAACAGAGGCATTGATACCATCATATCAGAGGGAAAATTTGCAAATATCAAAAGAACAATGACCAGTGGCAAAGGGCTCGACGGAGTTATAGAAAAACATAAAGACTATTATAATCCTATGATTGATTTACTAAAGTAATAATTTCTTTTATTTATCATTTACATTTAGTTCTACACTCTTTAACTTCTACAGAACATTTTTCTATACACTTATCATTATTTTTACAGTTATTCACACATTTTCCATATTCTGTACTACATTTAGTGTTACATTTATTTTTAGAACTTTGCTCGAAAGCTGATAAATCTGTTAAAAACAAAAACATAAAAAACATTAATATTAAACTTATTCTCATAACTCCTCCTAAATATAAACCTATTTTACTAGAATATATTTATTTTTACAAGCTTTTTAACTAAATTGTAGGACATTACTACTTTTGCTCCTACATTTGGGTAAGATTTAATCTGTATCCATTTAGTATAATTCAGTTTTTGAGAAAATAGCCTATGAAAAAAAAATTGCAATTGTAACAACTATGATATATACTTGAATACTTTCATTTTTTGGATTTACATTCATTACCTCTATTATTGGTGAGAGTTTAAGAACCAGAAGCCATTCTTTTAGAGGTCGCTCTTATGGAGGGGAAGGAAAATAGTATGATTCATAGACTATTTTTGATGAGACATTCAATTACTGAAAGTTTTGCAACTAGTGATTTTCAAAGAAATTTAACTAAACTTGGTAAAATAAAAGCTAAAAACCAAGCTATTAAATTAGAACTTTTTTTTAAAAATAAGGATATTAATTTAGGATATTGTTTTTATAGTTCGGCAAATAGAGCAGAGCAAACTTTTGATATAGTACATAAAACAATGGAATTAAATATAGCCACTCATAAAACAAGAGCCTTATATTTAACGGGCATAAAGGAGTTAAAAAATATATTTAAAACATATAAAAAAGATATAGAAAACACTGAAAACATATTGATTATTGCACATAATTTCGGTATTTCAGACACTGCATCTGTTTTATGTGGTAATGAAACTTATATGGATACAGCAGATATAGTTGCTTTAAGTATTGATATTGATGATAACTGGCACAGCTTATTAGATTATGAAGGTAGTTGGGATATTATTAGTAAATTATAAATTTAAAAACTCCTCACTTTTTAATAAAAATCTTCTTGCAGAAATCAATATTACAAGTTATACTAAATTAGGAGGGCTAAATGGTAAAAAGGCAAGAAGACAGAATAGGTAACCGTTATGATAAAACCTTAAAAGAACTTTTAGATAATAAAACTTTAATGAAAGAATTAATAATAGGTTTTATAGATAAAGATTGGGTAAGAGGCTTAGATTTTCAAACATTAAAAAAAGAAAAAACAGACTTTTTATCAGAAGATTTAAAACAAATAGATAATTTATTGAGTAATATTTTAGCAACAGATAATAAAAAAATAAATCAAGAGTCTTTAAATGAAATAATTTTAAAAATAAAATTAATATTATCAGGTTATGATAAAGAAAAAGAATTAATAATGCTTGATAAAATAAATAAATTTATTAAATTGATAAGCAGTGATAGAATAGATATAAAAGAAGCCTTAAAAACTTTAAATGAGGAGGATAACATGGGTGGAATGATGAGATTGATTAATGAATTAGAAAAGAAAGGTATGGAAAAAGGTATGGAAAAAGGTAAAATAGAAGCAAAACTTGAATTTATTAAAAGAATGAACAAAGCAAATATTAACATTAAGCAAATATCAGAGATATCAGGATTTAGTGTTGAAGAAATTCAAAAAATACTTAATGAGAAATAACGGGCACAATTTACTAGATTATGAAGGTAGTTGGGATATTATTTATGGAAAATAATTTAACAATTGAAGATTATAGATTAAATATTTTAAAAATGCTTGATTTTGCGATTAAAGATAACTACAAATATTTTACTCAAGTGAAGAATTTAGAAATAACTCTTTATAAAATCATTGAAAATATTAGAAATACAATAAGAGACGAAAGTATAGGTAAAAAGCTAAAAAAGTTTGAATTTGATTTAAAGTCTTATAATTTTGCAACTACAAAAAATAAACAAAAAATATTAACAGAACTATATGATTTTTTTAAAAACAAAGATTTTTCTCCATATAGCCAAAGCTATATAAAACCTAACACATTTTCTTTAAATAACTCCACAAATAGAACGACAAATAAACAATCTATAAAAGAAAATAAATCTAGAAATTCAACATTAATAAATACAAATAAAGCTGATATGAAAATATTTTTCAAACAAGTTAATGATTTGCCTTTTGTTACAGAAGCAGAAGCTAAAAAATTGAATAAAAAAAATATTTTTACAGTTATGGATATACTCTACACTCTTCCTAAGAAGTACGAAGATTGGAGTAAACTAAACAGAATTGAATCTTCTTTGGTCGGAGAAGATACTCAATTTATGGGAGTTGTTAAATCTAAAAAATATATCACAGGAAGGCGAAAATATATGGAAATATTGTTTTCTACTCAATCTGGTAATTTAAAAATAATTTTATTTAATTATAAACAAGCTGGATTTTTGTTTCAAATAGACCAAGATTACTTAATAAGAGGAAAACTACAATATAATACATACTATAAATACCATTTTATACACCCTCGAGTGATTAGGCTTAATGGTAAAGAAGAAATAACTACATTCCTTGATTCAACAATAAGGTATCCTGATACAGGAGTAAATGAAGAAAGATTTTCTGAAATAGTATTAAAACTACTTGATAATTACAAAGAAAAGTTTGCAGATTTCATACCATATTCCTTCTTAAAAGAAAATAAATACTTCCCCTTCTATGAAAATATGATAGCTCTACATAAACCAAATTTAAAAGAAATTAACTTATCAGAATTAAATACAAAAACCTCAATTTATAATGAAAGGCTTAAATTTGAAGAATTTTTCTTACTTCATATATCTAATTTACTTAAAAAAGAAAAAGTTAAAAAGAAAAAAGGAATAGAGATTAAAGTTGATTTTTCACTACATCAATTTTTTATAAAATCTCTCCCTTTTGAACTTACAAAAGGTCAATTAAAGTCAATTTCAGACCTTTTTGAAGACTTAAGGGGTAAATATCCTGCAAATAGGTTAATTCAAGGAGATGTAGGAAGTGGTAAAACAGTAGTTGCCATTACTGCATTATTACAAACAGTAAAAGCAGGATATCAAGCAATTATTATGGTTCCTACAGAAATTTTAGCCTATCAACATCAAAAGACTTTAAGTAAAATATTAGAACCATTTGATATACAAGTACAATTATTTGTAAGTAAAATGAAAAAACGAATAAAAGACACCGTTTTAATGCAAATGGAATATGGTGCCCCTCAAGTTTTTATTGGAACTCATGCTTTAATTCAAAAAAATGTAAGATTTAAAAATCCAGGAATTGTAATTGTAGACGAACAGCATAGGTTTGGGGTATTACAAAGAAAATCCCTCCAAGATGTTGCAAAAGGTGTAAATGTCGTATTAATGAGTGCAACCCCTATACCAAGGACTCTATCTATGGGCGTATTCGGAGATTTGGATATTTCATATATTGAAGAGATGCCAAAATCAAGAAAGCCTGTTAAAACTATTGTTATTACAGATGAAGAGGATAAACTTTCGGATATGTTTCAATTTTTAAAAACAGAAATAAATGAAAATAAACAAGCTTATATAATATTTCCATTAATAGAAGAAAGTGACGCAATAGAGGCTAGATCATTATTAAAAAACTATGAGGAATTAACTAAAAAATATTTTAATGGAATAGAAACTGCATTTTTACATGGAAAACTATCTTCTACTGAAAAAGAAGATGCCATGAACAGATTTAAAGATAATGAAGTTAAAATATTATTTTCTACAACTGTTATAGAAGTTGGTATTGATGTTCCAAATGCTACAATAATGATAATTATGAATAGCGAAAGGTTTGGTTTGAGTCAATTACACCAAATTAGAGGTAGAATTGGAAGAGGTGAAGCTAAATCATATTGTTTTTTAGTTTCTCCAAAAGAGGATGTTAAAAGACTTAAAATAATGGAAAATAACCGTTCAGGATTTGAAATAAGTCGTGAAGACTTAAAACTAAGAGGCCCTGGAGACCTATATGGAGTTGACCAAAGTGGAATTCCTAAATTTAGATTTATTGATTTTGATAAAGATGAATCTATAATATTAGTTGCATCTCAAGCAGCAAATAGATATATAAAATACGACCCTCAATTTAAAAAAAATAAATTTCTAAGAGATTTTTTAGCACTATTAAAAGAGAATAGTTACTGGGAAATTAGTTAATGACAGTAATTCTCAATATATGCAAATAAAATTATTAATGAAGAAACTAGTAACAAAGATAAAAATGAATATTTTATGATAAAAGAATACTCTAATACTGCAGCAGTTTTTAAAATAATACTAAGATAATAAACTTTAGAAAAGCAGAAGTATTAAATTAATTTTTTTAATTTGACAGAACAAACTATTAATTATATATTAAATCTAGTTTTTAGGAGCTTAATGTGAGAGTTACAGTTAATCAATTATTAAAAAAGAAAAAAAAAGGCGAAAAAATCACAATGCTTACTTCCTATGATTCACTTTTTACTAAATTAATAGACAAAAATGAAATAGATATGATTTTAGTTGGTGATAGTTTAGGAATGGTTGTTCAAGGAAATGAAAACACCCTTGGAGTAACTATAGACGAAATAATTTACCATACTAAAATAGTTGTAAGAAATAGTAGTTATCCCTTTATTGTTGCAGATATGCCATTTATGAGCTATCAAACTAATAGCTATGATGCCGTAAAGAATGCAGGTAGAATAATAAAAGAATCAGGAGCAAATGCTGTAAAAATAGAAGGAGGTGTAGAGTTTTCCGAAACAATAAAAGCACTAGTAAGAGCATCTATTCCTGTTGTTGGGCATATTGGCCTACTCCCTCAATCAATTAATCAGCTAGGTAAATTCAAAGTTCAAGGTAAAACAGAAAAAAAGCATAATAAAATCATTGAAGATGCCAAAAAACTTGAAAGTGCCGGAGCATTTATGATTGTTCTTGAAGCAATACCCTATGAATTAGCAAAAGAAATTACCCAAACCGTATCAATTCCAACAATAGGTATAGGAGCAGGTAATGCAACGGACGGCCAAGTATTAGTTATTTATGATTTATTAGGTGGAGATAGTTCTTTTAATCCTAAATTTTTAAAGAAATACCTTAATTTAGAAAAACTGGTAAGTGATGCAATAAGCGAATACAAAAAAGATGTAGAAAACAGTTCTTTCCCTGCTATGGAAAATACATTTTTTAAAACTAAATCAAAAGAGGAAATTATTTCTCTTTATTCTTAATATGCCCTTTCAACCAGCTTACAAGCCAAAATATTGGCTTTACAACTGTTTTACAGGGAATTTTGAGCTAAAATCTCAAAATTAATTTATTTTTCAATAATTTTCTTGTTAAAGTTCTTTTTGTTGTTCAAGAGCTTCTTCAAATGAAATAAATTTTTATTCTATTGAACTCCTTTATAAAATAATATATATTGCTTATATATTAAACGAGGTTTTAAAGCCTACTTTATTACAAAAGGAGAAAATATGGAAAGAAAAGGATTAATGATAATACTAGATGGTTTTGGAGTTGGAACAAAAGATAAATTTAATGCAATACAAAATGCAAATACTCCGTTTATTGATTCACTTAAAAAAGATTACCCTAATGGAGTAATTAAAACTTCAGGAATGGCCGTAGGACTCCCCGAAGGACAAATGGGAAACAGTGAGGTTGGCCACACCAATATTGGAGCAGGAAGAGTTGTTTATCAGGATTATACAAGAATATCAAAAGATATTTCAGAAGGTAAATTTTCAGAGAATAAAGCAATCAAACATACAATGGAAACGGTAAAAAAAGAAAATTCAACACTTCATTTAATAGGTTTATTTTCAGATGGTGGAGTTCATAGTGATATAGGTCATTTAAAAGCCATAATTGAAGTTGCTAATAAATATGATATAAACGATGTTCAAATTGAGGCACTTTTAGATGGACGAGATACCCCCCCACAATCTGCACCAGAATATTTTGAAGATTTTTACAATTTTTTAAATAGATTTAAAAACAGAAACTACAGAATAGGAATGGTTAGTGGCCGTTTTTATGCAATGGATAGAGATAAAAGATGGGAAAGGGTTGAAAAAGCATATAATGTATTAGTTGGCAAAACAGAGAATGAATTTAATTCTTGGAAAGAAGGATTAGATAACTCATATAATAAAGATGAACACGATGAATTTGTAACTCCTTTTACTCTTAAAAACTTCACACCAGTAAAAGATAATGATGCGATTTTCTTTTTTAATTTTAGAAGCGATAGAGCAAGAGAATTAAGCCATGCTTTTTTAGATGATGATTTTACAGGTTTTAATAGAGGTGAAAAAATTGCGCTATCAGACTACTTAACAATGACAGAATATGAATCAAGTTTAATAAATAAAACATCAATTGCATATCCTCCTGCTGACTTAACGGATACTATGGGAGAAGTAATATCAAAAAATAATTATAAGCAGCTAAGAATAGCAGAAACAGAAAAATATGCACATGTAACTTTCTTTTTTAATGGTGGCGTTGAAGAAAAATTTAAAGGAGAAGACAGAATTTTAATTCCAAGCCCTAAAGAAGTAAGAACCTATGATGAAAAACCCGCAATGTCTATTTATGAAGTTACTGAAAATCTAATTAAAGCAATAGAGTTAGATAAATATAAATTAATTGTTTTAAATTATGCCAATGGTGATATGGTTGGCCATACAGGAATTTACGAAGCTGCAATTCAAGCTATAGAAGCTATAGATGATTGTTTGAGTAAAGTTGTGCCTATAGCAATAAAACACAATTATATAATGACTATAGCAGCAGACCATGGAAATAGTGAAGAAATGTGGAATTATGAGGCAAATGCTCCTCATACGCAACACACAACAGGAGTTGTTCCTTTAATTATAGTTAATGCTCCTGAAGTAAAAGCCATAAAAGAGGGAGGTGCTTTAAAAGATTTATCTCCTACTATGCTTGATTTACTAAACATAGAAAAACCAAAAGCCATGACAGGAATAAGTTTAATCATAAAATAAACTTACAGTAATACTTTAACTCTACCTATTTAACTATTTGTTTTTTAAGAAATCTTTAATAAAATCTAAAAATTGACTTTAAACAGATAATTTTATTAAAATGTTGTTACTTTTGGGGTACTTTATGGCAAAGAAGAAAACAAATAATAAAGAAAGTAATAAAACAAAGAGTAGTAAAAAAGACAAATCCAAAAAATCTTTAATTCCCAATGAAATTTCATGGATAATAAAAATTTTTCTAATGATATTTATCACTTTATCAATATTTTCACATAACTATTTAGACTCATCATTTAACAGAATTAGTGAAGAAGCAGTTAAAAATTATTTTGGAATAGTAGGAAGTTATTTTTCAGA
>JAMOQH010000152.1 GCA_027064085.1 bacterium
TCTTTTAATTGCCAAAAATTTTCATAGTACTGATCAATACTTTTTTTATTATCTTTAATTAAATCCTGAACAGAGGCCCAGTCCGGAACAATTAGCCTTAATTTTGCTAAATATGGAATAGCTTGCTCCTTTTCTTTTAGAGCAAGTAGTATTCTTACATGATTTTCAATAAAAATAACAGTTTCTGAATCTAAATTTATTGCAATTTGGCTAAACACTAAGGCTTTTTTATATGACTTTTTATTGTATAAGAAATATGCATAATTAGCATAAGGATTAGCGGAGTATTTATCTTCTAAGGATAGAAGAAGTGGCTCTGCTTTTTTGTACCATATTGCTGAATTTTTATAATCACCTAATCTATGATATGAAGATGCTATGTTAGTATATAAAAATGGATGCCCACTTGTTTTTAGGGCAAGTTTATATTGCTCAATTGCTTCAAGTGGATCTTCTAGGTTAAGCTCATATCCTAAGTCCCATTGTTTATCTGAAATTTCTGACATTAATTACCTCAAAAAATAAGATAACTATTATATCAAAATTTAATAATAATATCAATAGTCTTATCTTGGTTTTTGGTTGTTATTATTCCCATTTCATGTTTTTTAACTTTGCTGAAAGTCTTTTATGGGCATCTCTTGAACGATTTGTTAATTCTTTTATAGCTTGTTCCTGTGTTTTAGGGGGCAGTTCTTTTACGATTTTTTTATTAATCTTCTTTCCTGCATTACTTAAATTTAATTTTATTTTGATATAATATTGATTCGTATTTTCATCATGCCATCTTAGTTCGTGTTTATTGTTATCTTTAACTATTTCCAAATCAGCTAAAACAGCTTTACTAGTTATATGTGTTTTGTCTATTATTCTAATAGATACTTCTTTATCACCTTCTGTATTCTTTATAAATTTCTTATAAGATTGCCTAAAACCTTCTATGTAAAAATCTATTGCTTTTGCCATTTTTCTGTGAGCATCCATTTCTGCCATTTGCCATGATCTATTTCCAAAATCATCACTGTGCCCAACAGCTATTAAATAGTTTCCTTCTATTTTGACTATATTTTTAGTCCAAAAAGGTTTTTTTACTGTTTTTTTAGTATTTGCACATGAAGCAAACACGCTAAATAATAAAATAATAACTAAAATCTTAAATAGTTTCATAAAACCTCCTTTTTATTTAATGTCTTCAAGTTTAATGTTAATAACAGGATATCTTTTAGGCTTAGGTAAATTATAATGCCACCATTCACTTCTGATTGAATTTAAGCCAACTTTTTTCATTATATATTTTAATATCCAACGGTTTTCTTTAACTTTTTTAGGCAATTTCTGATAATTGTGATTAGCTTTTTTAGATAAATCATCAAATTTTGTTGGCATATTTACTTCTTTACCGTCTAAATCAGTTAAAGTGATATCAACAGCGCAGCCTCGGTTGTGATTTGAACCCCAAGCCGGATGGGCGACATAACCTTTTTTAGGGTATAAGCTCCACATTATCTTTTGAACACTCCAAGGCCTATAACAATCCCAAAATTTGATTCTTTTTTTATATTTCTTTTTTAAAATTTCATTTGCTTTTTTTAGTTTTTCACCCAATTCTTTTTTTACTAAGCATTTGTTTTCGGTATAAACCGGTTTTTTAAACATAGAATCTTTTGTTGCATATTTCATGTCAACTATAGCATCTGGTATATAATTTTTTATATTAACCAATTCTACTAATTTGTTATCTTTTACTATATATAATTTTCTTGTTTTTCCAGAGGGCATTTTTACTTCTACATAATCTGCGAAAGTAGTAATTGAAAATAGTAGAGTAATTGCAATTAAAATTTTGAAGATAGTATTTATTTTCATATAAGACCTCAATATTACTTTATATTTTATCATTTAATGGTAAAATGTCAAATTTATAAGTAAGGCATATCTAATATGCTTTGTTTTTTTATTTTTAACTCCATTTGGAGTGTATTTATATAAAATAATACTCATTTATTTATAGATTTACCTGAAATTCCTTCTGCAGGATTTAACTTTGCTGCTTTATATGCTGGATATATAGTTGAAAGTATGGAAATTACAAAAGAAATTAATATAACCATAATAACTTCTAAGGGTCTTAAATCGATAGGAATATATGAAATATTATAAACATCTGGAGCTAGTTTTATATCTACATATTTAATGCCAAATAGTATAGCTGCGCTAATTAATAAGCCCATAATTATACCTATAATACCAATAACTCCACCTTCAATTACAAATAATTTAATTAATTGATTTTTAGATAAACCTATAGCTTTTAATAAGGCAATATCCTTTTCTTTTTCTGTAACAAAGATTAATAAAGTACCAATAATACTAAAAGATGCCAATATAATAATAATAATAAGCACTATACCTATAAATATTTTTTGATAATCAATAGACTTAAAAAGATTGGAAAACATCTCTCTATAAGTGGATACAACATAAGGGTAACCACCTAATTGTTTTCTTGTTGCTTTTGCTATTTTAAAAGTATTTTCTATATTATTAACTTTAACTTCTATTCCCTTTATTTCAGATTTTGTTTTAAATAATTTATTGGCTGTTTTTAGAGAAACATAAAGGTAACTACTATCAAAATCATACATTCCTGTACTAATGAAATCTATAATTTTGAAGGTTACAATTTTAGGGTAGGCTGCAACTTTTCCTGATTTATCAAATGGAAATGTTATAGTTAAATCATCTCCAATTTTTAAATTTAATGCTTCAGCCATTGCAATTCCAGGCATAATACCATTTTTAACTTTTTTCATTTTTTCAACAGAATTTTTGTCGCTAATCATAGCTTCAAAGTTTGCTACACTGTCAATACTACTGAGTTCAACTGCTTTAAGTTGAGCTCCTTTATCACCATTCTTAGAAGATATCAGTACTTGATAATAATTTATTGGAGTTGCTCCTATTATACCTTTCACTTTTTTAATATTTTTAATATCTTTTTGGTAATCATTAAATGTACCATATTTTCTTATGAAAATTTCACCAGAATGTGCCAATATTTTATCTTTGTAGGCTTTTTGAAAGCCTGAAGTAATAGATAATACAGTAATTAGTGACGCAACACCTATTGCTACACCAAAAATAGATATAAAAGCAGATAAGTTGGTTAATAAATGTTTACCTTCAGATAAAATATGTCTTTTTATTATAAATCGTTTTATTCCCACAATTTCCTATTACTTAATTTTATTTATAAATTCATTAATTTTATCAAGATTAGATGGGTCATCTTCATAAATCATACCATTAATATATAAAGAAGGTGTCCCTTGTACTCCAATAGAAATACCTTCTTCTATTTCTTTTTTAATTGTTTTACTGCTTTCTTTATCTGTTGCACACTCTTTGAATTTATCAATGTTTAATTTTAATTCTTGAGCCCATTTTAAAAAATTATTTTCTGTTAATTGGTATTGATTTTTAAATGCTTTGTCATGAAATTCCCAAAACTTATTTTGCTTATAAGCACAATATGAAGCAAGTGCAGCAGGAAAAGCCCTTTTATGGAATGATAATGGAAAGAATTTGTATACAATTTTGATATTTTTTTCTTTAGCTAATTTTTCAATTATTGGAGCTACTCTAGAGCAATATGGGCATTGAAAGTCTGAAAATACAAAAATTGTATTAATTGCATCTTTATTGCCAATGATAGGGCTATTTTTGTAATTAATTGTAAATTTAGGAGGTAATAATAATGGATTAACATTATATTTTTTAATTAGCTCTAAGTTCTTCTTTCTAAAAAATCCATCTACTTTTGATTTCATAATAAATTGTTTTAATTGTTCTTTTACTTGATCAAAAGTTGCACCTCTTAATCTATTTTTATATGCTTCATACAGGGTTTTAACTTCTTCTGCTGTTGGTTCTTTAATTTCTTTTTTTATTAGTGCTGCCATATAGTTTTCTGGATTTTCAAACTTATTTTCTTTTGCCTCTTTTGTAAATATTACATTAACAACATCTGTTTCTGTTATTTTTTTCAACATATTATATGCTTCATTAGCTACTTTATTATTAAATTTTATTGCTAATTCTGGAACTAATTTATAGAAATCTTTGATAGTGTAAGGTTTTTTATTTAAATATAAAATTACAGTATTTAAGTTTTCTAAGTCAGAGTATTTTATATCCTTATCAGATTTTTTATAGTTTTTGTATATTTTATTAAATTCTTTTATGTTTCTTGTATCATTATATGCAACATCATTTAAGAAATATGTAGGGGTTCCTCTTACACCAAGTTTTTTTCCTTCTTCCATTTGTTTTAATAATATATTTTTTGTTTCTTCATTAGTTAAACATTCCATAAATTTAGCTTGGTCTAACTTTAACTCTTGAGCTATAGTCATGTATAGAGAATCTGAAAGCTCATTTTGATTTTTAAATAGTTTATCATGAAATTCCCAAAATCTACCCTGATTAGCCGCACATATTGAAGCAATAGCTGCGTCTTTTGCATTTTTATGGAATGATAATGGAAAATTCTTAAATACTATTTTGAAATCTTTATTTTTCATAACTTCTCTGTCAAACTCTTTTGCATACTTAGAACAATATGGGCATTGGAAATCAGAAAATACAACAAGAGTATAAGGAGCGGATTTATCACCTTTAGTTTGCTTTTCATTTTCAATAATATTTACTCTTTTTAAAGGTAAAAGTATTTTATAATTAGTGATATTATTTTCTTTTACATAGTTTAGTATTTCTTTTCTTAAGAATTTAGCTCTTTTTTCACTAAAAGATTCGTCTACTATTTTAGAATATTCCGGATATTTTTTTTTAAGATCTTTAATTTTTACTACTTTATTATCTATAGAATAAAGAGCCGTATTTTCGTCATAATATTTTTTATAGATTTGCTTATTTTCTAATTTATTAGTTTTTATAGACTCTTTTTTAGTTATTTTAGAGTTTGTTGATGTACATGATGGTAGTAACAATAAACTAACGAGTAAGATAATTGATTTTTTTAACATTTTATTCTCCTTTATCCGTGTTTAAATAAAATCCTTGCTTAATATATATTAAAAATGATAATTATTCAAGTGTTTGGTGTTTTAAATATGGATTAAGGGGAAGTTTCTCTGATACTTGTAGACTAGAGGATTAAATGAATATAAATGATAAAACCCACCCCCTAAAAGCTAAGCAACTAGCTTTTGAACCCCTCCCAAGAGGGAAATTATTTTCAGATATTTGTAGACTAGAGGATTAAATGAATATAAATGATAAAAGGTATAGTAGATTTTCGGATTATTTGAAGAAAAAATATGGTAAAAAAATAATAAAAATAAGTTTAAATGCGGGATTTACTTGCCCAAATATAGACGGGAGCAAAGCTTATGGAGGTTGTATTTATTGCTCAAATAAAGGAAGTGGAGATTTTGCAGGTGTTCCTAGTAATGATTTAGTTACTCAATTTAATAATGTTAAAGAAAGAATGAGTAAAAAATGGAAAAATGGATTATATTTACCATATTTTCAAGCTTATACTAATACTTATGCTCCTTTAGATGTACTAAAAAAAAAATATGAAGCTGTTTTGTATTTAGATAATGTTATTGGAATTGATATTGCTACTAGACCTGATTGTTTAGAAGATGATTTAGTTGATTATTTAGCTGAAATATCAAAAACAAAAGAAGTTTGGGTAGAACTAGGGCTTCAATCTATTTATGATGAAACCGCTAGGATAATTAATAGAGGTCATGATTTTAATGAATTTTTAATAGGTTTAAATAAGCTAAGGGCTAAAAATATCAATGTTTGTGTTCATATTATAAATGGATTACCTAATGAAACAAGAGAAATGATGATGAATACATTAAAAAAAGTTAATGAACTTGATATTCAGGCAATAAAAATACACTTATTACATGTTTTAAAGGATACTCCTTTGGAAAATATGTACAAAAAAGGTAAGTTTAAAGTTATGGAAAAAATGGATTATGTAAATTTGGTTGTTGATCAACTTGAAGTACTAAGGCCAGAAATTTTAGTTCAAAGAGTAACGGGTGATGGAGGTAGAGATGAGTTGATAGCTCCACTTTGGAGTTTAAAGAAGTTTGAATTATTAAATGAAATAGATTGGGAGTTTTTAAGGCGAAAAACTAAACAAGGATATTATGTGTAGGAGGAATTATTCGTTATTTTACATTATTAAATGAACATCGCTGGAAATTTATGATGGGATTAGGTGGAATATGGATTATATAGGCAATATTTTTAGGCCTCCATCAGAGGCTAATTCTTTGTTATTACAGATAACAATAGGTTGTAGTCATAATAAATGTACATTTTGTAAGATGTACAAGGATAAACAATTTAAAGTTAAGTCTTTAAAGACAATAGAAAATGATTTAAAAGAAGTTGCAGTCTATTCTAATCAAATAGAAAAGTTGTTTTTAATGGACGGAGATGCTCTTATTTTGAAACAGAGTAAGTTAGTTGAAATACTAAATATGATTAATTATTATCTTCCTAATTTAAATAGAATTTCAACTTATGGAAACAGTAGGTCTATATTGTTAAAATCTGATAAAGAACTTTCTGAATTGAAAAAATTGAAATTAAAAATGGTGTATCATGGAGCTGAATCTGGGTGTGATAATGTATTACAGCGAATAAATAAAAACTCAACTAGGAGTGATAATATAAATGCAGGAAAAAAGCTAAAAAAAGCAAAGATTATACAATCTGTAATGGTTTTACTTGGTATAGGTGGTAAAAAATATAGCCTTGAGCATGCAAAAAATACAGCAACTATGCTTACAGAAATGGACCCCGAGTTTGTAGGGGCATTAACATTAATACTTGTACCAGAAACTGAATTGTATAAGAGGTTTATCAATAAAGAATTTATTCTTCCTGATAAGTTTGAATTATTAAAAGAGTTGAAAACAATAATAGAATACTCTGATTTTACTAATTGTAGATTTTCATCTAATCATGCATCAAATTATTTGCCAGTTAAAATTAATTTACCTGAAAATAAAACAGAAATTTTAACTTTAATTAATAATATTATAATGCAAAATAATGAGGGGTTGCTGAAACCTGAAAATTTAAGAGGTCTTTAATTTTTTATTCTAAAAAATAAATAATAAAATAATAAAATAACTAAAAAATAACTAAAAAATAACTAAAAATAACTATTAATATTGACTTTTTAAATAAAAATACTAATATATCCTTATATTATATTTGGAGTTATAATGAGTAAATCGAGAAAATTAATATTACCTATGGTTCCTTTAAGAGATTTAATTGTATTTCCATATACTATCTTACCTTTACTTGTTGGAAGAGATAAATCTGTAAAAGCAATTAAAGAATCTCTTAAAAACTTTGAGAACAAGGTGTTTTTAGTTGCTCAAAAAAACGAAATAGATAATAATCCTTCACCGGAAAACATTTATAAAGTTGGAATAATTGCTCAAATTGTTAAAATGATAAAAACAGATAATAATACAATAAAAATCATTGTTGAAGGGATAGAAAGAGCAAAAATTATTAAATATACAAAAACAGATGATTATAATGAAGTTGAAATAGAAAAAATTGAAATGAAAAGTAAAGATGAAATAACAGAAAAAGCTTATATTCGTTCTCTTTTAAATACTTTCAATGAATATGCCCAATTTAAAGATAATATTCCTTCTGAAATAATAATGTCTGTTAAATCTGTATCAGATCCATCTAAGCTAATCGACATTTTAATTGCAAATCTTGATCTTAGATTAAAAGAAAAGCAAAATATACTTGAAATTTTTGATATTATTGAAAGGATGGACAATTTATTAAAATTAATTCGCTCAGAAATTGATATTTTAAAGTTAGAAAAAAGAATTAATGATGGTGTAAAAGATAAAATAGAGTATACTAGAAAAAAGATGCTTTTAAATGAAAAAATGGAAGTTATTAAAAAGGAGTTAGGAAATACTGATGATTTTAATGATGAAATTTTAAAAATAAAAAATAAACTAAAAGAAAAAGAACTTCCTGAAGAAGTGAGAGAAAAGGCTTTTGAAGAATTAAATAAGTTAAAATTTATGTCTCCTATGGTTGCAGAATCTACTGTTATTAAAAATTATTTAGATTGGATTATTGCTATTCCATGGGCAGAAGCAACAGATGAAAAAAACACATTATTAGAAGCTGAAAAAATATTAAATGAAGACCATTATGGTATAGAAAAAATAAAAGAAAGAATCTTAGAGTTTTTGGCTGTAAAAAAATTAACATCTAAGTCAAGGGGGTCAATTCTTTGTTTTGCAGGGCCTCCTGGGGTAGGTAAAACTTCTTTAGCTCGTTCTATTGCAAGAGCAACGGGGCGAAAATATGTTAAAATTGCATTAGGTGGTTTAAAAGATGAGTCTGAAATAAGAGGACATAGAAAAACATATATTGGAGCAATGCCAGGAAGAATAATTCAATCGTTAAAAAAAGCTAAAGTAAATAATCCTGTGTTTTTACTTGATGAAATTGATAAAATTGGTTCGGGTGCCCAAGGAGATCCGTCATCAGCATTGTTAGAAGTGTTAGACCCCGAGCAAAATGTTGAATTTCAAGATAACTTTATTGGTCTTGATTATGATTTATCCAATGTGTTTTTTATTACAACAGCAAATAATCTACAAATGATTCCTCATGTTTTAAGAGATAGATTAGAAATTATTAATTTATCTAGTTATACCGACGAAGAAAAGCTTGAAATAGCTAAAAGATATTTAGTTAAAAGAGCAAAAGAAGATAATGGCTTAAAAGCTTATAAAATAAAAATAGAAGATTCTGTTTTAAAGAGAATTATTAGAAACTATACCAAAGAATCAGGGGTTAGAAACTTAGAAAGAGAAATATCTAAGGTGTTTAGAAAAATTGCCAAAAAAGTATTAATGGATGATTTGAGTAAATCTAAACTAATTAAAGTTAATACTAAAAACCTAACTGATTATCTAGGAAAAACTAAATTTACTTATGAGAAAAAGGAAAAAACATCTTTAATTGGTGTGGCTTCAGGGCTAGCATGGACTTCCGTTGGTGGTGAAATATTAAAAATTGAAGTTATGGTTATTCCCGGCAAAGGGAAAATCCAAATAACAGGTAAATTAGGTGATGTTATGGTAGAGTCTGCTAAAGCGGCCTTAACTTATGTTAGGTCACAGGCAAAAAAATATGGTTTAGCAGAAGATTTTTATGAAAAAAATGATATTCATATTCATGTTCCAGAAGGGGCAATTCCTAAAGATGGGCCAAGTGCGGGTATAACTATTTCTACAGCATTATTATCTGCTTTTATTAAAAAGCCTGTTGATAGTTATGTAGCAATGACTGGAGAAATTACTTTAAGGGGCTTTGTTTCTCCTATAGGTGGTTTAAAAGAGAAGTTGTTAGCTGCTTATAGAGCCGGGATAAAAAAAGTTATTATTCCAAGCGAAAATGAGAAAGATTTGGAAGAAATTCCAGAAATTGTTAAAAAATCACTAGAAATTATACCTGTAAAGCAAGTTAATGATGTTTGGAAGATAGCAATTTTGAACTAAAATTAAAATTTTATTTAAAATTGAGCAGTTTAGCCAAATAAATTTGTCTTCCTGCTATTTGTTAAAAAAAAACTTGTAAATTATAAGTCTATTTGAGAATAAGCTTTTAACATTTGACAAATTATCAATAATTGTTTAAAGTAATTATTCATTATTGAGGTAATAAAATGGCAGACGAAAAAAAGAATAAAATAAAAGTAACCTTAACAGAAGAAGTTGCAACGGGTGTATATGCTAACAATGTTATAATAAATTTTAATAACTCTGAATTTATGCTTGATTTTGCATTATTTCAACCACAAAACGGTACCAATAAAGTCCAAACAAGGGTTATTATGCATCCTCATAATATTAGAGCATTAATGAATTCATTAGATAAAACTTTAAAAATGCATGAAAACAATACCAATAATGTAAGCAATATTAGTAATTTAAATAATACAATACAATGACATACCAAGTAATTGCAAGAAAGTGGCGTCCACAAAATTTTGATGAGTTGATAGGGCAGTTTCATATATCCAATACCCTCAAAAATGCTATTATGAATGACAGAGTAGGGCATGCTTTTTTATTTACTGGAGTTAGGGGCGTAGGTAAAACAACAACTGCAAGAATTTTAGCCAAAAGATTAAATTGTGAAAATCCAAAAGATGGTAATCCTTGTAATGAATGTTCTTCTTGTTTAGATGTTCAAAAAGGCAAACATATTGATATTATCGAAATTGATGGAGCAAGTAATACAGGTGTGGATGATGTTAAAGTTTTAAGAGAAGCCGCGAAATATTTACCATCAAGAGGTAAATATAAAATCTATATCATAGATGAAGTTCATATGCTTTCAGAAAAGGCTTTTAATGCTCTTCTTAAAACACTAGAAGAGCCACCACCTCATGTTAAATTTATTTTTGCTACAACAGATCCCCACAAAATACCTATAACAATAAAATCTAGGTGTCAGATATATGATTTTCGCTCAATTTCCTTAGATGAAATATTTAATCAATTAAAGTTAATTTTAGATTCAGATAATATTAAATATGAAGAATCTGCATTATACTTAATCTCTAAAAAGGCAGAAGGAAGCATGAGAGATGCTCAGTCTTTATTAGAACAAGTCATAGCTTTTGCATCAAATAATATTACAAAACTAGATGTTTTAAACATTTTAGGAGTAACCGATAGTGATGCTTTATTTGAAATGACTGAAGCAATTTTAAATAATAGTATAGAAAATATTATTTTACTGATAGATAAGTTAATAAAAACCGGAATAAACTTAGTTCATTATTATAAAGAGTTAATAGAGCACTTTCATAACATCTTAGTGGCTAAAAAAGTAAAAGATCCTTACAAAATATTAAAAATGCCTAAATTTGAAATAGAAAGATATATAGCTCAATCAAAGAAAACTGATGAAAGCTTTATTAAGCTTTATCAACTCTTAATTGAAGGATTTGATACTTTAAAGGCTAGTCAATTTCAACAAATCACATTTGAAATGAATATGATAAAATTGGCGGAATTTAAACCTATAACACCTTTAAGTGATATTTTAAAATTTGTAAATAAATTATCTAAAAGTTTTAATGAACAGCCAGATGCTAAAAAGATAGAAATAGATTTATTTGGAATGATTAGGGGAGATAAAAATATAAAGACAGTTGAATCTAAACCTGAAACGCAAATAATTCAAAAAGAAGAACCCATTAAAAAAGAACACCGTAGGGATAAGGCGATGCCTTATCCTGAAACGACAAATAATCCTGAAGTGATGCCTTCTGAAACGCAAATAGTTCAAAAAGAAGAACCCATTAAAAAAGAACACCGTAGGGATAAGGTGATGCCTTATCCTGAAACGACAAATAATCCTGAAGTGATGCCTTATCCTGAAGAAATTCCTGAAATTATTGATTTTAATTTATATCAAAAATTAGTAAAACCATTTTTTGAACAAGAAGAAGATACTTTACATTATTTTTATCAAAATGTAAAAATACCAATTATATATAAAAACAATATTTTAACATTAGAGTATTCTAATGATTCAGAAACAATGTTTAAGTTTCATCCTGATTTCAAAGAAAAATATGAAAATTGGCTTAAAAAAAGAATTTCAAAAGAGCTATCCCTAGAAATTAAAATGACTACGATAAGCAAAGAAGATTCTTTTGATGGAATATTACAAAAGTATAAAAAAGAAGCAGATAAAAGAGAATTAAAAAGTATAAGAAGTTTAGAAGGTGTAAGAAAAGTAGAAGAAGTTTTTAATTTAAAAGTTAAGAAAATTATAAGGAGTGATGAAAATGGCAAAAGCAAAGACTAAAATAAAGAAAAAATCAAGTGGTGGTGGTAGCTTTCAAGGAGGGTTAACAAATCTAATTAGAGAAGCTAAAAAAATGCAATATAAAATTGAAAAACTTAAAGAAGGTTTAAGAGAAGAAGAATATCTTGGTGAAGCAGGAGACGGAGAAGAAATTGTAATTAAAGCAACAATTAATGGTGATTTAGAATTAAAAAACATTGAAATTTCAGAAGCTGCGTATAATGAGGATAGAGATATGCTCAATGATTTAATTATTACTGCAGTAAATAAAGCAATTAAAGAAAGTCAAACTAAAAAAGATGAGGAAATGAATGGAATTACTTCTGGATTTTCTTTTCCTGGATTGTTTTAATGGTAATAGTTGAAAGGCTTATAAATGAGTTAAGTAAGCTTCCTGGTATAGGGCGAAAGTCTGCGATGAGGCTTGCTTTTCATTTACTAAATCAATCATTAGATGATTTAACTGATTTATCAAAAGCGATAATAGAAGTTCCTATGAATATCAAAGAATGTGATATTTGTCATAATTTTATGGATAAAAAGGATAATGTTTGTTCTATTTGCTCCGATAATAAACGAAATAAAGAAAAAGTTGTTGTGATATCTACCGTTCAAGATTTAATGGCAATTGAAGAAGTAGGGCATTATAGGGGGCAGTATCATGTCTTGCATGGTCTTATTTCTCCATTAAAAGGGATAGGGATAGATGATATCAGGCTTGATTCACTTGTTGAGCGTGTAAAAGGTGAAAGTGAAATTAAAGAAATTATATTTGCATTAACTCCAAATACAGATGGAGAGACAACATCAATATACTTAAAAAACAGTATTCAAAAGGTAAATAATAATATTAAAATAACTCAAATTGCAAAAGGTGTTCCTATAGGAAGTGAAATAGAGTATGTTGATAAAATGACTCTTATGAAGGCTATAGAAAATAGAACCTAACTGTTGTTTTCTCTTTTTTAATCAAAAAATAAAGGTATTATCTCATGCTAGAGTTTAGTTTTCAAGATTGTAACTACAAGTTTTTATTAAGCTTTTTTAGAAATAACTAATTTAATTAATGAAGTAATGAGTAAAACTCCACCATATACAATTACAACAGAAGGGCCAGTAGGGAAATCAAATTTATATGAAATTATAAGTCCAGTAACCGAAACAATTGTTCCCATAATCCAGCCTATAATTAATCTATTTTTCCAACCATTTGACACCATCATTGTAAACAAAGAAGGAGCAATCAAGAATACAAAAACCAGTAAAACACCTGCTGTTCTTACTGAGAGAGTAATTACAACTCCAAAAGATAAATAAAATAAAAAATCCCATAATCTTACATTTATACCGTCTTCTTCTGCCTTATGGCTGTCTTCAGAAATAGCTATAAATTTATCTTTAAATATAAAATGGAATATTCCAACAAGTGCATATACTATTACAACAGTAATTATTGTTTTCCATTGCACCCACAATAAAGAACCGGTTAGTATTTCTTGAATATGTTCGCCACCATGAGGTGCTTTTTCTATTAGTAAAATTGTCGCAGCTGAAAATATTGCATACGTTACTCCTATTCCTGCCTCAAGAGGGATTTCACTCTTTTTTTGTTTTAAAAGTGAAAATATTAAAGCTCCAATTATTGCAGCTATTAGTGAAAATGCAAATGCAACTCCTGTATCTGGTTCATAATGGAATATAAAAGCAACAACAGTACCAAATGCTGCCATTTGAGCTAGTGCTAAATCAACAAAAATAACTCCTCTTTTTATTACATGAATACCAAGATATGAATGAATTCCAACTAAAACTAGGCATTCTATGAAGGCAGGTAACATTATATCTATCATTGTTTAGCCTCTTTAATCTTTTTAATCCAATTGTTAAATTTATCCATTATTTCATTATTTGAAAATTTTGCATTTAAATCAAGAACAATTAGTTTAACTCCTGTTTTTTCGGCAACATTTTTCATTTTATATTCAGGAAAATAAGAAGCTCCTATAATGTAGTTAATTTTATGTTCCTTTATTTTTTTTACAACATTAAAAACATGTTTAGGTGTTGGTGGTACCCCAGGTTTTACTTCTATGGTTTCTATTAGTTGCAAATTTAAAAGTTTTTGCAAATATCCCCAAGATTTATGATAAGTTACAATTTTACTTCCATATAGAGGTAGAGCAGTCTTAAACCAGCCACCAAGTTTATCAAGTAGTCCTTTTTTCTTTAAAAAATCAATGAGAGTAGATTTTTCAGCCATTTTAATAACTAGGTCATCACCCAATAATTTAGGTATTTCGCTACCAAAAATTTTATTTATCATTTCTTTTTTAAATTTTTTATATTGTGATTTATAAAAATCCTTTTTACTAGGGTCAACTTTTGCTAAACCAATCGCAATATTTTTTGCAACATAAATCATATTGATAGGGCTAGTTGTAATATGAGGATTACCATAAACATGCAAACCACCTTCACTATGACTTAAATTCTTAGGCTTTTCAATTAAAGGAATTCCATCAGATGCAGAAACATAACCAATTTGACCACTTCTTACTTTAGGATTAGAAGCTCTGTTTAGTAATGCAGGAACCCACAATTCTAAATCAAGACCAGTTGTTACAAATAAATCAGCGTTTTTAACTTTTGTAACAAAAGAAGGTTTGGGCCTTACATGATGGTCATCTTCAGATATTTGTACTATACTAAATACACTTACATTGTCCCCACCTATAGCTCTAGTGATTACACCGTAATCAGGTAAAGTTGTTACTACGCTTACTTTTGCAAATAATGATATGCTCGCAAGAATTACTGTTAAAAATATTAGTTTTTTCATGTTATCTCCTTATTAATATCTTTCATGTTTGTGAGGACCCGCAGCCCAGATAAATTGTAAAATAATTCTGTGGTCAGCTTTATCCATTTCTGTTCCATTTTTAAAATTATACTGTAGTCTTATTTTAACCCATGGACTTTGCATAAATGTCAAATAAGGAACAACTTGGTAAGTATATTTATCACTATTGTCTAATTCAGCTGGTTGAGTGTAATCAAACCTTGTTCCTAAACTTATTCTTTCAGTTACTTTGGCTTGCATGTAAGAGTATGCACCATAAGCTTTTAATTTATCTTTACCTAAGTCTTTATATAAATAATATAATTCTGTTCTCCATAAAAAAGAACTAGTTTTAGCAAATTTAGGATTTTCATGTAAAAATGTTAAATCCATTCCTCCAAGATAAGTAAATCTTGTATCTTCATTAATTTCTTTACCATTTTCATCAAAACCAGCATGGTATTTGTTATTTGGCCCCATTATTCCACTAAAGCCTATGTTTAAGTAATCAGACTGACTTAAATCATAGTAGTTAACTAGTCTTAATAAAGTTGTTGGTATAACAGAATATGCTTCTCCTCCAAATAAATTAGGATTACTTGAATTAGTAATTTCTAAGAATAATTCGTTACTACTTGCCCAAAGAGCAGGCATTATCCAATGTAGTGATATTCCATAATTATTAAGTTTTCCTTTTCCACCTAATAATGTTACTGCTGGTAATGGATTATCAAATTGATCTAATGAAGGCATATGCCATCTATTTATTATACCAAAATTTTGTAAAAATTTACCAACTCTAATTGTCAATGAAGGGATTAAGCCATTCCAATCTATAAATGCTTCTCCTAGTTCAATACCTTCTGGATGTACCTCAATTCCTATAAATGTTTTTGAAAAAGGGTCTAAATCAGATTGAATATGAAAGGCTGCAACTCTAAAATATGCTCCTGTTCTGTTATTTTCATTTGAAGGTGGGTCGGCAATATTAGCTTTAAAACCCATATCGGTTACAACAGAAATTTCGGGATTTAGTGCTTGTTGTGCAGTCTGTCCTCCTGAAAATGTTTTGTTGGTATCAAAATCATCTTTTTTTTCATTAGTTTGTGCCATTGCTTCTTGACGAAGAGCTTTTAATTCTTGTTCTGCTTTAAACTTTTTAAGTTTTTCTATTTCCTTATTTAAAGTTTCTATTTTTTTATTTATTTTTTCATTTTCTCCATTTGTATTTTTAGTAGGATAAGTCTCCGTCTTATCCTTACTAGATGAGTTAGTATCAGAAGACTTATTTACTGAATTTTGACCCAATACCACTGTTGAGCCTATTAATAGTAAAAAAATTATATATTTTTTCATTTTTCTCCTTTTAAATGATGCTAAGTTATAAAATTACATTTTATTTGTTGCCATAATGCATAGTAATAATCGTTATTATGTACCCAAATAGACTTCAATGAGACACGGCATTACCGTGTGTCTCTACTGCGAGGTGCTGTATCTCTACTGTGTTTAATATATTGTGGGTAACTCTATGCTATTTGGTAAGGAGGAGAGTTTTTAGGGGCAATGAATATTGCTTTGTTGACAGTTATTATTTTTTTGTATATGTTAGATTTATAAACATATTTTTTTATATTCTTAGTTTTTACTATTGGAGAGTAATAATTATTTTTAAAAAGGCTAGTAAATAAATTTACCTGACAAATATCTGTTTTAAATTTTATACTATTTAATTTTTCAATTTCAGAGCTTTCACTACAATGACCTTTACATTGGAGTTGACCTGTATTTTCAGTATGTTCCAACTTTTTATCAAATGGATTATAACTGTGATTGTGTTCAATAAAATGTATAGAAGGGGCTATGAATGATATTATTATTAAAAATGTAATAAATCTTCTTTTCACCATATCCTCAATCAATGACTAAACAATATATAATCATTAAACAGTAAAAATCAAGGATTATTTCATTTCTTTAGCTGAATCACTTCAATTCCTGATTTTTTTAATAAGTCAAGTCCATCTGTAACTCTATATCTTTCATTAAAAATTACTTTTGTTATACCCGTTTGAATAATTAATTTACTACATTCATAACACGGAGACATAGTAACATATAGAGTGGAACCAATGGAAGATTGAGTAGATTTTGCTAGTTTAGTTAATGCATTTGCTTCTGCATGAAGTACATAGGCTTTAGTAGTATTGTTTTTATCTTCACAAATATTTTCAAAACCTGTTGGTGTACCATTATAGCCATCAGATATAATCATATCATCTCTTACTATAATACATCCAACCTTTTTTCTTTTACAGTATGATCGTTTAGAGATTACTTTTGTAATTTCCATATACATTTCATCTTTTTCAATTCTACACATATTTCCTTTATATATAAAAAAAGCCCCAGGCAACATTACCTAGGGCTAAAATTTAAGGAGGTAGTAAATGAAGTTTCTTTCATTCACTTGTATAACACCTCAATATAATCTTTTATTTCAAAAAAATTTTTATTTTGGCGTATCCAATTTTGGAGTATCAGTTTTTTTAGTTTCTAGTAAGCCCATTTCAGCTTTCATTTTAGCTAAATCATCATCTGTACCTGCACTTGATGCTGCAAGAGCTGCAAATTCTTTATCTAAATCAGCGTTACCACCAGCAAAATCTTCTGCAAGTTCAGCTGTTGCATCTGCTTTAGCTTCTGCGATTTCAACTTTTTCACTCATTCTATCAAATGCAGAAAATGCTGAATTGTCATTCATTCCACTCATAGTTGATTGTATATCTTGTTGAGCTTTTGCTCTTTTTGCTCTTGCAATAAGAAGATTTTTCTTTCTTCCTGCATCATCAATTTTGTCACTTAATTGTTTTAAGCTAGTTCTAAGCTTATCTGTCATCATTTTTTGTTTTTGCCATTCAGCTTTATATCCAGCAGCATTTTGAGCATAACTAGACTTTTCTGCTAGTGCTTTTCTTGCAAGTTCTTCATTTCCTGCTTTAAGAGCTAATCTAGCTTTATCTTCCCAGTCTTTAGCTTTTCTTTCTTCTGCTAAATATTGTTTTTCTAGTCTTTTTTCATCTGCAATAGCAACTGCAACTTGTTGTTTAGCTTTAATTAATTGATCCTTCATGTCTAATAATGTTTGATTTAGAATCTTTTCAGGATCTTCCATTTTTTCAACCATTGCATTTGCATTTGATGTAAATACTCTTCCAAGTCTTCCCCAAAAACCCATATATAACCTCCTTACAGATTAAAATTTTCTTTAAATTCAGGATAATGTTCTACTATTTCCATTGCTAATGCATTTACTGAACCTTCAAATTCATTATAATCTAAATTTTCCGTTTCTAGTGTATCGACAATAACAACGCTATCACCCTCTATTGCGTAAGCACCATGTGTAAGTAGAGAATTTCTTTCTAACATAAAACGATATAATTTTTCATTATTTCCTTCTGGTAGTTCAAAAAGTTTAACTCTAAAAACAATAAGAGGTTCATCAAACCAAACTACAATATCATCAATATTGTCAAAATCATCTCTTATAACCCACATTCCATCACCAATTTCTTCAAACGGCTCATCAAAATGAATTAAGTATTTTTCAACTGTTTCCTTTGTTGCCATATATCCTCCTAATAATTATACACTAACACATAAAATCATTTTTATTATTAGCTTGTCAATAAATTTATGAATTTTTATTGATTTTTATTTATTTTACTATAAAATTGAAGTTTTATCGTATTTTATGTTAAAAGTTTTTACGAGCTTGTGTTTAAGAGGGATAATGCATACAAAATTAAGTAATATAGAAGAATTTGTCAAAATGATTGATGGTAAGTTGATAAATACTTCTCAAAAAGAACTGTCTAATATTAGTGGTATTTCTACAAATTCAAAAGAAATTAAAAAAGGAGAAATTTTTATTCCATTAATTGGAGAAAAATTTGATGCTCATAATTTTATTGATTCTGCTTTAGAAAAAGGAAGTGGAACTTTATTTATGAAAAATAAATATTCGGTTTCTGAAGATAATATTAATAAAGGATATTTTATTGAAGTTGACGATACATTAAGTGCCTTACAGTTACTGGGTAAAAATAACCGTTTACTTAACACGGATATGAAAATAATTGGAGTTACTGGTAGTAATGGAAAGACTACAACTAAAGAGATAATGGGAGCTATCCTTAGTAGATTATCAGATGATGTTTTCATATCAGAAAAAAATTTAAATAATCATATCGGAGTACCGTTAAATTTAATAAAATTAACTGAAAATATAAAGTATTCTGTATTTGAAATGGGTGCAAGTGCTATGGGAGAAATTGATTTACTGGCATCTTTAGTGCTTCCTGATATTAGTATTATTACAAATATTGCTCCTGCTCATTTAGAAGGTTTTAAAACTATTGAAAATATATTAAAAACTAAAACTGAAATATTTAAACATACAAAATCAGTTAAAATTGTTAATTATGATAATCAGTATTTAAAGAAATATGCAGATGAAAATAAAGATGTTGTTAAATTTGGTTTTGAAAATGGTAGTGATTTACAAATAATAGAGTTAATTACAAGAGCAACACACAAGGTGATGTTTAAATATAAAGGTAAAAGATATAATTTTGAATCTATATTGCCTGGGGTTCATAATATTTATAATTTACTTGGAGCCTTACTTGCTGTTGAAGCACTTGGTTTTGAAATGCAAGAGTTAGTAAATATTATTGATAAATTAGATATAGAAATAAGTGGAAGGTTAAAAAAAATAGAATATAAAAATCATATAGTTTATGATGATAGCTACAACTCAAATCCATTATCTATGAGAGCTGGTATTGAATATTTTTATAAAGATAGCGAAAAAACTGATAAAAAAACTAAAAAAATACTGATTTTAGGTGAAATGAAAGAACTTGGTGAGCACTCTAAATTTTATCATGAAGATATTGGTAGTTTTTTAAATAATTATAGATTTGATGAGATATTTTTAATTGGTAATGAATCAAAGCATATTTTATCAAAACTTGATTTTGGTATTTCGGCAAAATGGTTTTCAAATCTTGATGAATTAATTGATGTAACTATGAATTTATTAACTCACAATGATAAAAAAGCCTTCTATATTAAAGGCTCAAGAGGAAATAAATTAGATGAAATTATTAAGAAAATAGAGGAGATATAAATGTTTTATCATCTTTTTGGAAGAGTAAACAAAAGTTTATTTAGTTTTATTACTTTTAGAGCTTTTATGGCGGCATTAACTGCTCTTTTAATGGCTTACTTTATTTATCCTAGATTTATAAAGTTTTTGAAAAAAATTGATGCTGGAGAGGCTGCAAAAGAGGATGCTCCTGAAAATCATATGTTAAAGGCAGGAACTCCCACTATGGGGGGAGTTGTAATTGTTTTTACTATTGTTATTCCTGTATTATTGTGGGCTAGACTGGATAATCTGTATGTTCTATCAGCATTGTTTTTTCTAATGTCATTTTCTTTGATTGGTTTTTTTGATGACTTAATTAAGTTAAAGTTTAAGAAAAGGAGAGATAAATTTTTAAAAGAAAAGGAGAGTGAGTGGTTTAGTAAAAATGAAGAAGATGATAGTAAAATAATGACTGCTGATAATAACAACAAAAGAATGGAGAGTTTTTTAGAATTAGTTTTTGAATTTCTAGGTGAAAAAGTAGATAGAGATACTCTTCAGGAGAAGGTAATTCACGAAGAGAGAAGAGAGATTTATAAAAAATTAAAAGATGATATTTATAAATTATATTTTATAAGGTCTGCAAAAGAGCAATTAAGTAAAATTAAGGAAATATGGAAAAATAAAAAGATAAAATTTGAAAATTGGGATAAGTTTTTAGTGTCAAAAGATAAATTTGAGAAGTTAGAGAGTTTTCAAGATGATATTATTGATTATTTTGGGGCTAATTTTCAATTTTCCTTTCAGGAAACTAAAAAATTAGATAGTCTTGTAAATAATTGGTTTGAATATATCTCCATGCCTTATGCCATGCAGGAATTATCCCGTAGAAAGAGGAAATGGATACAATCCTTTGTTAAAGATGCTAAAACTAGAAGAAATTCATTTAAAGATATTGACGGATTAAGAGGAAGTTTTAGGCTTGTGCTTGAATTTATAATTTCTGGAGGAATACTATTTTGGTTATTTACTTCTCAAGTTGCTAATACAACATTACAAATACCATTTTTCAAGAATTTTACTCCTGATATTGGGGCTGTATATATCTTTTTTGGAATGTTTGTTATTGTATCATTTGCAAATGCTGTGAATCTAACTGATGGGCTTGATGGTCTAGCGATTGTTCCTATTATGGTTGCAATGGCAACACTGGGTTTGCTTGTTTATATGTCAGGACATAGTATTATTGCAAAGTATTTGCATATTACATATATTTCAGGAGTAGGGGAGCTAGCTATTTTTGCTTTAACTGTTACTGCTGCGGGAGTAGGATTTTTATGGTATAACACATATCCTGCACAGATTTTTATGGGAGATGTTGGTTCACTTGCATTAGGAGCATCGTTTGGTTCACTTTTGGTTATGAGTAAAAATGAACTTATTGGGGTTGTTTTAGGTGGAATATTTGTAATGGAAGCTTTAAGTGTAATGATTCAGGTAGGAGTTTATAAAACTAAAAAAGTCAGAGTTTTTAAAATGGCGCCTATACATCACCATTTTGAAAAAATGGGTCTTCATGAAAATAAAATTATTGTAAGATTTTGGATAGTTGCAATAATTTTAGCATTGATTTCTATAGCTACAATCAAGATTCGTTAATAATTTAACTTTCCCTTTTAAATACCCAAAAAATAGGTTTTCTTTATAAAATCTTTTGAGAATTTACCCATTCTTTAAATTTATTTGTTGCATATTCAAGTCTAAGGGCATTTTTTTCTTTCTTTTTTATCTTTCTAGGAAGAGGAATACCTGAGAATAAAGAAAAATTTATATTTGAGGGTTGAAAATTAGTTTTAGTCGTATTTCTTAAGTGATAATATAAGGCTCCTAATGCAGTATCTTGTGTAGGGAAAGTAAAATTATTATTACCGTTTAGTCTATTATAGATGCTTATAGCTGTTAGCATTCCCATTGCAATTGATTCAACATATCCTTCTACACCAGACAGTTGTCCTGTAATATATAAATTAGGATATCCCTTTACTGATAAGTCATCATTAAGTATTTTAGGGGCATTGATAAATGTATTTCTATGTATAGAACCATATCTTATAAATTTTACATTTTCAAGTCCGGGAATTTTTCTAAAAACTCTTTTTTGTTCTTGATACTTTAATTTAGTTTGGAATCCAACAATATTATAATATTTTCCTTCTTTGTCTTCCATTCTTAATTGAACAACAGCATAAAATCTTTTGCCTGGATATCGAGGGTCAAATAATCCAATAGGTTTCATAGGACCATATCTAAGTTGTTCAGAGCTTCTCTCTTGCATAACCTCAACCGGTAAACAAGCTTCAAAATATTTTTCAAAACTATGCAATTCTACTCTTTGAGCACCTTGCATTTCTTCGATAAAATCTTCATACTCTTCTTTATTTAGAGGACAGTTTATGTAATCACCTTCTGATTCATCTCCTTTTTGCCATCTGGAGGCTTTAAATGCAATATCATAATTTATTGTTGATGCATCAACAATTGGAGCAATTGCATCATAGAAGTGTAAATTACCTATTTCAATTCTAGTTTTTAATTCATTGATCAATTTATCAGAAGTTAAAGGGCCTGTTGCAATAATGGTTATCTCATTATCATTTATTTTAATAAACTCTTTTTCTATTATTTTTATGTTTTTATGAGATTCTAGTTTTTGAGTAAGAAGTTTAGAGAAATCTTCTCTATTTACCGCAAGAGCATTTCCGGCAGGAACTTTTGTTATTTGTGCAGCATTCATTAATTCTGAGTTTAAAATAAATAGTTCATTTTTTAATTCACCAACAGCATTTGTTAGACCTCGAAATGAATTTGAGCAAACTAATTCAGAGTAATTATTACTTGTTTGTGCAGGAGTTTTTTTTATTTTTTTAGATTCATAAAGATTAACATTGAATCCTTTATTTGCAAAATATAAGGCAATTTCGGTTCCTGAAAGTCCTGCTCCTACAATATTTATAGCTTTTTTTTCTTTGTTCATAAAACCCCATTAATTATTAAAATTTTAATAATATCAATTCCTGTATCAAATTATCTATAAAAGTTGGTTTAAGTCAATTGGTGATTTTGTACTCAGTATGTATTTTTATACTCGTTATTTTATAGCGATTTATAGTGGTGTTGTACTAAAATAAAGAGATTTGTCAAACTGTTAAATATGGAAAAGATATTGCTTAATAGCTAAGTGTTATAAATTTTATGAGGGGAATATCATGAGTAAGGATTCTAGAAAGATTGCAAGGAAAGAGAAAAATTTAAGGCTATTGAACTACTTAGAGAAGAAAGATTTAGATGGTATTGTAAAATTAATGAATCCATTTGTTAATATGATTGCTTATAAAATGTATTATTCAAGTCGTAGAATGATTGAATTCGGAGATTTAGTATCAAATGGTTATATTGGTTTATTGGATGCAATTTCAAAATTTGATCTCGAAAAGTCTAAAAATTTAAAATCATATGCTGAAATAAGAATAAAAGGAGCAATGCTTGATTACATTAGGAGTCAGGATAAACTTCCTCGTTCTATGAGAGATAAAGTTAATTCTGTTCAAAAAGCAATATCAAGGCTTGAGGGACGATTGGGGAGAAAAGTTACTGATACTGAAATTGCTGAGGAGTTATCATTTAGTAATGTTGAAGAGTATTATAAATATCTAACTACAATTAAAAGAGCTTTTTATGTTAATTTAAAAGATTTTTATCCAAATTCAGATAAATCTTATGAGTTAAGAGATTATAGGCAGGAAACTCCAGAAGAAAATTATGAGACAAAGCTTAGGAATAAATATTTAAGCAGTAAAATATCTAACTTAAACCCTAAGCAGAGAAAGGTTATTGAAATGCATTACTTAAAGGAAATGAACCTTAAAGAAATTAGTAAAGAAATGCGATTAACAGAGTCTAGAATCTCTCAATTACATCTTGCAGCATTAAAAATATTAAAAATAGAGTTAAATTCTGAAATAATTGAGCTTGCAAACTAAAAAATCTTGACTTTAATTGAAACTAAACATATAAATAACAATAACTTTTTTTTTGAGGTATGATAGATAATTTAATACAAATAATTAATAATGAATTCTTTAAAGCAGACTTGTCACACATACTTGTAAATTTTTTAGATATTTTTGTTATATTTATTATTATATACTTTTTTTTATACTTATTAAAAGGAACAGAAGCTATACCTGTTTTATTTGGGCTTTTCTTTATATATTTTAGTTACATATTATTTTCATTCTTGGGATTAACTACAGCAACTTGGGTGTTTTCTACATTTTCACATTATTTAGCATTGATAATTGTTATTATATTTAAGGATGATATTAGGAAAACTTTGGCCAAAATTGGTAAAAATAATTTAATTTCAAGGCACAATAGTAAAAATAATAAGTTAGAATCTGTAGATGAGCTTTCAAAAGCAGTACAGACTCTATCCAAGAAAAAAATTGGAGCTTTAATTTTAATTCAATTAGAAGCGGAACTTAAAGATAGAGTAACAGGACAGGTGCCTATTGATTCTAATGTAAAAAAAGAGTTATTAGAGGCAATCTTCCATCATAATTCACCAATACATGATGGAGCTGTAATTATAATCGATGACCGAATTGCTTATGCAAGTGCATTTTTACCACTTTCTTTAAATAGAAATATTCCAGCTCATTTTGGTACAAGACATAGGGCAGGAATAGGTATTTCTGAAACTACTGACACTATAGTAATTGTTGTTTCAGAGGAAAGAGGTACCATTTCATTAGTTTATAGAGGGGTTGTTAAGGCATACAGTAATGGCAATGAACTTAGAGATGCTGTTTATACTATTCTTGCGTCAAATGATGAAACTAAGCAAGAATTATAAAAAATTTAATATTAAAATTCATAAACAATTCCAAGAGTATTTGCAATAGAGTAGGGGATTGCAGGAATTATACCCCATACAATTTTTAAATTTTTATTGATTTTATACCTGATATCAATATCTCCAAAAATAAAAATTATATACTCATAGCCATATTTTTCTTTTAAAACAGCATTTCCTGAATAATTATCAAATTCTCGCCAAGATTTTCTAAAAAAGAATAATGGACCTATTCCTAAATTAATATCTAGTTTTTTAGTGATATTAAATATCCATCTTGGACCAAACTGTAAATAACCTGAATGTTGAGCTCTCGAATCAGAATAATTTCCAAGCATTACTTTATATCCATCTATAGCCAAAAAATGATTTTTTATATTAAATTGATAAGCTATCTCTAAGCCCGGCATAAAGATAATCCATCCTTTATCATCTAATTTTCTTGGGTATTGATTTCCATTAACAACAGCAGTTTTTGAAACATGAAATGTTAAAGTAAAAGTTTCTACAGATATTTCATCAGAGTATATGTTCATATTTAGTATTAGTAGTATCAGAAAGGCTTTCAAGAGTGCATCTTTATAAGTGCTTTTATCCTTTAAATAAGTTATAAAAAGTTTGTTTTCCTTTGTAAACTGCAAACATATCTAATTCTTCTTCAATTCTTAATAATTGATTATATTTAGATATTCTATCACTTCTACTCATAGAACCAGTTTTAATTTGACCAGTATTTAAAGCAACTGCTAAATCTGCAATAGTGTTATCTGATGTTTCTCCACTTCTATGTGAAATTACAGGAGTCATGTTATTTCTTTTAGCCATGTTAATTGCTTCAATTGTTTCAGTAAGAGTACCAATTTGATTAACTTTTATCAAAATTGAATTCGCTACATTTTCTTTTATCCCTCTTAATAGTTTTTCAGGATTTGTAACAAATAAATCATCTCCCACAATTTGAATTTTATTACCAAGTTCTGCATTTAATTTTGCCCAACCAGACCAATCATTTTCATCTAAGCCATCTTCAATAGAGATAATTGGATATTTGGTAACAAGGTTTTTATAATATTCTATCATTTCGTCAGCAGTAGTTTCTTTTGATTCAAAGATATATACACCCTTTTTTTTGTCATAAAATTCAGAAGCAGCTGCATCCATTGCAAAAAGTATGTCTTCACCTACTTTATAACCAGCTCCTTCAACAGCTTCTACCATAGCTTTTAATGCGTCTTCGTTTGATGCTAAATTTGGAGCGAATCCGCCTTCATCACCAACAGCAGTATTTAAACCTTTAGATTTTAGAACTGATTTTAAGCTATGAAATACTTCAGAGCCCATTCTCATTGCTTCTCTGAAGGATTTTGCTCCAACGGGCATAATCATAAATTCTTGAATATCAACATTGTTGTCTGCATGGGAACCACCATTTAGGATATTCATCATAGGAACAGGAAGAGTGTAAGCCCCAACACCACCTAGATATCTGTAAAGAGGTAAACCTAATGATGCGGCAGATGCTTTTGCAATAGCTAAAGAAACACCTAAAATAGCGTTTGCACCAAGTTTTGCTTTATTTGGTGTTCCATCCATTTCAATCATAAATTGGTCAATTTCTTTTTGTAAAGTTGCATCATAACCTATTAATTCATCAGCAATAATAGTATTTACATTTTCAACAGCTTGTAAAACACCTTTTCCGCCAAGTCTATTTTTGTCACCATCTCTTAATTCAATAGCTTCATGTTCACCAGTTGATGCACCAGATGGAACAGCAGCTCTTCCCATAACTCCACTTTCTAAATAAACATCAACTTCAATTGTTGGATTACCTCGTGAATCAAAAATCTCTCTTGCAATAATGTTGTTAATTATAGTCATTTTAATCTCCTAAAAAATAGCATATAAATAACTTATAATGATATATTTAAAAATGTCAAATTAATTTATTTTTTATTTTATTTTATTTATCTCCATTTTTATATTGAAGAGTTTTGGTAATGCCGTGCTCAACACGGTATATTTATTTGATGTTTAGAATTAGTATGTTAAATGTATAAGAATATTTTTAAACAAATAAGCTCTATAGGAGTAGATTAATTATACTTATCTTTATCTCTAAATATATAGGCTAGTATCCAAATAATAATCCATCCACCACTAGTAAAAACACTTAAAAAGAAATGAAGTATATGAGGAAAATTTTTCTTGTTTAGAGCTCCATTGTTTTTTTTAAGCAAGGTTACATCTATGATTTCTCCACAATGTTTACACTTTTTAGCATTTGGTCTTATTGGTTCCATGCAATATGGACATTGCCTAGTTTGACTATTTGACCTTACTCTTACATTTGGGTTTATAGGTTTATTTTCTACTTTGTTGATGCCAAAAAAATATGATTTTAATACTTCTTCATCAAGTTTTCTTGGAACATTGGGCATATAATAGAATAAATTACCATCATCATCGCTATCAAGCATTAGTGTTCCTGTATCTGCAAGTGCTTCAAGATGCTTTTTGGTTTCTTGAGTACTAAGTCCGAGGTAATATGCAACATTTGTATGTACTATCTTTTCTTCACTATTTCTTACAAAAAATAGTAAATTTTTTTCAAATTCATCTATTTTCACAAGCCTCCTAGTAAAATGCTAAATAAATTTAACATTAAATTTAGTATTATTCAAGAATATTACTATTTTTTTAATCAAAAATGCAACTATTTTGAACTTTTAAGCTGATTTTTAGATAATTTAATTGAAAAAAGAACTACTTGAGAGGTGTGTCAAGCACTTAAAAGTTCTGTCTAGTTTTAAATTGAAATAGATTTGAATTATATTAAAAATATGATAAGTACTATGAATGCTAATGTTAAGGTACTTAGAAAAATTTTAGATGAATCTTTTGATAAGATAATATAAAAAATAAGTATTAACATTAGGTATATTACTAAAACTAATAATTAAAATCATTTTTTAAGTAAAATTAAAAAATATTTGACTGTTAAGCCAAATAGTGGTATGAAGTTTCTGATTTAATAAGTTTTACTTGATTTATATAGTAGGAGTTTTAGTATGGCTAAAAAAGGAACAAAAGCAATTGTAGTTGGTGGAGGCCTTGCTGGGGCTATGGCTGCAATAAAAATTTGTGAGGCTGGATATGATGTAGATTTAGTTGCATTATTACCTGTTAAAAGAGCTCACTCTGTTTGTGCTCAAGGTGGAATTAATGCTGCTCTTGATACACTAGGAGAGGGAGATAGTATTTGGGAACATTTTGATGATACAATTTATGGTGGTGACTTTTTAGCTAACCAAGAATTGCCATGGAAAATGGTTAAAGCTGCTCCTGGTATTATTGCAATGTATGATAGAATGGGCGTTCCTTTTACTAGAACTTCAGAAGGTCGTTTAGATGCTAGAAGATTTGGGGGTACCAAAAAAAGAAGAACTTATTTTTCAGGTGCTTCAACTGGTCAGCAATTAGAATATGCTCTAGATGAGCAATTAAGAAGATTAGAAGCTGGTAATATTTTTGGATATGGAAAATTAACTAAATATGAATACCATGATTTTCAATCAGCTATTCTTGATGACAATCAAGTTGCAAGAGGTATTGTTGTAATGAATCTTAGAACAATGAAACTTCAAGTAATGAAAGCTGATGCTGTTGTTTTAGCAACAGGAGGCCCCGGTATGATTTGGGGTAAATCAACAAACTCTATTGAAAACCACGGAACAGGTGCTGGGGCTATTTTGGCACAAGGTGGACATTATGCTAATGGTGAATTTGTTCAAATTCACCCAACAACTATGCCTGGTACAGATAAACTTAGATTAATGTCTGAATCTGCAAGAGGTGAAGGTGGTAGAGTTTGGGTACCAAAAGATAAAAATGATAAAAGACCACCAGAAACTATCCCTGAGAAAGATAGATTCTATTTCTTAGAAGAGTGGTTCCCTGCTTATGGTAATTTAGTTCCTAGGGATGTTGCATCTCAAAATATTTATAAAATATGTGTAAATATGGGTATGGGAATCAATGGTGAAAATAAAGTTTATCTTGATTTAACAGAGCAAGCAACTGGTATTCCTGAAAAGAGACTTAGGTATCGTTTAGGTGCTATTGTTGAAATATATGAGAAATTTGCTGGAAGTAATCCTGCAAAAAAACCTATGATTATTTATCCTGGAATTCACTATTCAATGGGTGGAATGTGGATAGACAGTAATCATATGACTGCATTACCTGGTGTGTTTGCTGCTGGTGAAGCAGAGTATCAGTATCATGGAGCAAATAGACTCGGTGCCAATTCATTATTATCAGCAACTTGGGCAGGATTATATACTGGTCCTAAAATGGTTGAATATATTGAAGGTCTATCATCTCATTACACTGAAACTCCAGACGCTGTATTTAAAAATGAGCTTAAAAGAGTTGAAGCAATTTATGATGGTTTTAAAAAGTCTGATGGTAGAGAAAATGTGTTTCAAATTTTTGATGAAATGGGTGAGTTGATGTCTAAATATGTTCATATTTCTAGAAACGAAGAAGGGCTTACAAAAGTTGGTGAAGAGCTACAAAAACTTCAAGATAGATATCATAAAATTGGCTTAAATGATACAAAATTTGATAACTATAACTTAGAGCTTCAAATGGCTTACCATTTAGGTTTAATGCTTAATATGGCAAGAGTTATTGCTGAAGGTGCAAGACAAAGAAAAGAAAGTAGAGGTGCTCATTTAAGAACTGATTATACAGAAAGAAATGATGAAAAATTCTTAAAAACAACTAAGGCTCATTTAGACAAAGATAATAATCCTGTTATTGAATATGAAGACGTTGATGTTAAATATCTTAAACCTCGTTTAAGAAATTACTCTAAAAATAAATAGGGGGAATAATGGCTGATAATATTAGATTTAAAATAAAGAGACAATTATCTGAAAAAGATAATTCATATTGGGAAGAGTTTGATGTTGAATATTATGAAACATTAAATGTTATTTCTGCGTTATTGCATATTCAGAAAAATCCTAAAATGGCAAATGGAAAGATGACAACTCCTGTAAATTGGGAGTCTTCATGCTTAGAAGAAGTTTGTGGTAGCTGTACTATGATTATTAATGGTAAAGTTAGGCAAGCTTGTTCTGCACTTATTAAATACATTATTGAAGAAACTGGAAGTAAAACAATTACACTTGAGCCTCTGAGTAAATTTCCTGTAATAAGAGATTTACAAGTTGATAGACAAAGAATGTTTGATGGATTAAAGCAAGTTAAAGCTTGGACTCCTCTTGATGGCATATTTCAACATCAAGAAGTTCAAATTTCAGCAAAACAACTCACAGAACATGAGTTAGAACAGGTTAAATTAGATGCTATTATTGCTAGTGATGAATTAATCTATGATGAAACAACTAAAACTATAACTGGTATTGGTACTTATCAAAACAGAGATTTAGCTCCTCAGCAATCTCCTAAAAATTCAGATATGCGTTATACACTTTCAGAATGTATGACTTGTGGTTGTTGTATAGAAGCTTGTCCTAATGTAGAAAAGGCTGATGATGCATTTGTTGGTGCTGCAATTATTTCACAAGCAAGATATTTTAATGCTCATCCACAAGGCGAATACTTAAAAGAAGAAAGATTGGAAGCTCTAATGGGTGATAATGGTATAGGCAACTGTGGTAATGCTCAAAACTGTGTTCAAGTTTGCCCTAAACATATTCCTCTTACTGAATCTATCGTTGATATGATGAGGCAAACTACTAACCATGCTTTATTTGGTTGGTTTAATAAGTAGGAAACCGCAAGACTACATTGTAGCGAAAACCACGCTTTTGGGTTATGTAGTCGCAGAACCCGTTTCCGTATAAAAACAAGTTTTTTACTTGTTAATTTTTAGCCTTAAGTCTAAAAATTGTCGTTCAACCCTTGGGCAGGAAAATCCAGCCTCTACGGTTTTCACTTTTAAATATTAAATAAATATAGCCTGTTAAGCAGGGAATGACTAATACCATATAGTATCAAAATGGAGAGAAATTAAATAAAACTAATAATAATGCTTAACATTATAACTGAACTATGATATTAACTAAAAATAACTCTATTTTGGGAGTAAAATGGATTATCAAAAGATTCTTAATGAAGTATATGAAGAAGTTAAAGGGATTAAAGAAAAAGGGAAAGTTGCTGATTACATTCCTGAATTATCTTTAGTTGCAAATGATAACTTTGCTATGGCTTTACGAACAGTCGATAATAGATTATACACAATTGGAGAGAGTAAAAAACAGTTTTCAACCCAAAGTATCTCTAAGTTGTTTACCCTTACTATGGCTATAAATATAGAAGGTAAAACATTATGGAAAAGGGTAGGGAAAGAGCCTGCAGGGACATCATTTAACTCATTAATTCAGCTTGAGAGTGAAAATGGAGTACCTAGAAATCCATTTATTAATTCAGGGGCTTTAGTTGTATCAGATATTATACTTTCTGAGTATGAAAACGGCAAGGAATCTATACTAAAATTCATTAGAGAGCTCTGTAATTGTGAAAATATTAATTTCGATGAAAAAGTTGCTAAATCAGAAGCTGAAACTGGCTATAGAAATGTTGCTTTGGCTAATTTCATAAAAGATTTTAATAATTTAGATAATGAACCAAAAGATGTTTTAGATTTCTATTTCCATCAATGTTCTATTGCTATGAGTTGTGAAGAATTAACTGCAGCTACATTGTTTTTAGCAAATCAAGGATATAATCCTATTACAGCAAAAAGAATTACTAGCGAGTCAAGAACAAAACGATTAAACTCTATTTTACTTACTTGTGGAACTTATGATGCTGCAGGAGATTTTGCTTTTAGAGTAGGTTTACCAAGTAAATCAGGTGTAGGAGGTGGAATTGTTGCTATTATGCCTCATCAATTTGTAATTTCAGTTTGGTCACCAGGGCTTGATTATCATGGAAATTCATTATTAGGATTGAAGGCTTTAGAATTATTTACTGAGAAAACTGATATTAGTATATTTTAAAGTGTGCAATTTGTGAAATTTGGTTTAGG
>JAMOQH010000153.1 GCA_027064085.1 bacterium
TTAGGAGAATCTACAGATAAAAATAGTAATTTTAAAGTAGTTAGAGCTTTCAATCAACCAGGGGAGAGAATTTTGCAGGCAATTGGCTATAATAATAATGATATAGCAATAACCAATGCAAAAGATGAAGTACATGTAACCGTTCCTAAAATAGATGATAACATAATTGAGGAATGTGTTGATGAATGTACTAATGATAAAGAAAAAAGATGTAATATTAATGGTGGAGTTGACATTTGTACTAAAGTTGATGATTGTTTAATATGGCAATCAAGCCAAGAATGTGGTGGTGACGAATACTGTGATAGTGGAAAATGCTTAAGAAGAGAAACGACTAGAGAATGTAAAGATGAGTGTAGTTTTGTAAACCAAAGGGAATGCCGAGCAGGCTCAGCAGTATTGGTTTGTAGCTTAGATAAAGATAATTGCTTGAAGCTATATTTAGAAGAAAGCTGTCAAGATGGATTTATTTGCCAAGTTGGTAAATGTATGGATAAATCACAGGTAAAAACTGAAGAAAGCTCTAATGAAGGCTGTTCATTTACCACTAATAGTGATAATTATGGAGTTTATTTAATATTACTATTAATGTTAATTTTTTCTGTAAGAAAATTAAAAATAAAAAAAACTTAATTTATAGTCTTCTCAATAAGTTCATCTTTTTCAATCCATAAATCATTAGACCATTTTTGAAAAGACTCTCTATATTTAGTGTCATTATTGTAATCACCAATTAAATCTTTAGTTACAGGAATTTTATTTATCTTTATAATAATATGATTTAATTCACCTGCAATAAATTTCCAAAAATTCATATTTTTCTTGTTCTTAGGATAAATAATTGTAACATTTAATATATCATCAAGTTTTAATGCTGAAAGAACAAGAGATATCCCACCTGATTTTGGTTTAAGCAAATGCTTAAATGGAGAATTTTGCTTTTTATGTTTTTCTTTTGTAAATCTTGTTCCTTCAAGAAAATTCATCACAGAAACCGGTATTTTTTCAAATCGTTTACAAGCCTTTTGTGCGGACTTTAAATTGACATCTTTAAGCTCTGGATTTTCTTCTATTTGTTTTTTAGAATACCGTTTCATAAAAGGATAATCCATCCCCCACCAAACCATTCCTAAAAAAGGAATCCATTTTAAACTATCTTTAAGAAAAAATCTAAAGTATGGAATCTTTAAATTAAAAACTTTTATTAATGCAAGAATATCAACCCATGATTGATGATTGGCAATAACAAGATAATTTTTATCTTTACTTAATTCTAACTTCTTTAAATCATCAATTTCCCATTTTATTTTACCCATAGCCGCTATTATAAGATAATTAAGTTGAGCCCATACAGATGCAATGTTCACAATCCATACACTTAGTAAATCCTTTACTTTGTTAATAGGAATAATTGCCTTTAAAATTATAAATGGTATTAATAGTGTTGAAAATAATAGTGTATTTACCCAGAAAAGTACTCCCGAAATTATAACTTTTATTGGATAAGGTAAAAAAGATAACATATTAATCCTCATAAATATTTAATCTCCTCTCAGTAAGGTACATACCGTAAGAGTAAATATTTGTCAAATAAAATTTATGCAAAAAAAAAAGCTTCACTAATGTGAAGCTTTTTGGTGATCCCAACGGGATTCGAACCCGTGTTACCGCCGTGAAAGGGCGATGTCCTAACCGGACTAGACGATGGGATCATGTGAGCCACGAAGGATTTGAACCTTCGACCACCTGATTAAAAGTCAGATGCTCTACCTACTGAGCTAGTGGCTCAAACACAGTAGAGGCTTTATAATATATTTTATTTTCTTTGTCAACTAAAATTTTATTTTTTTTAAAATCATGGTATTTTTTTTAAAAAAATATTATATTAGGAATACATAAGGAGGTAAAATACATGAAAAAACACCTTATGGAGTAAGTAACTTTCAAAAACTAAGAGAAGAGGTAAGACATGTTTTGTGGTAAAAATACTTATGAACTTGTAAAATGGATATGGAGAAAATATGCTGAAGTAAAAATAAAAAAAATAGAAGTAAATCATGAAAATATGATTTACCTTGAAGGAAATCATGAAAGTAAAAGAGTTATTGTGATGCTCCATGGTATTACCGCAGATAAATATGTGTGGTCAATCTTTGCAAGAAAATTTGTAAAAGAAGGGTATAGAGTTATAATACCTGATTTACCACCATTTGGAGAAAGCTCATACAATGAAAACATTAACTATTCAATAGAATATCAAGCTAAAAACCTTAAAGTTTTTCTTAAAATACTTGGTGTTGATAAATTTCATATTATGGGAAATTCTATGGGAGGAGGAATTGCTACAAAGTTTACAATTTTATACCCCCAAACAATAAATTCGCTTGTATTATTTGATAACATGGGAATTTATTCTGTAAAAAAAACAAAATTTTTGAAAAATTTGGAAGAGGGTAAAAGAAATCTTATGCTAATAAAAAATAAAAAAGAACTTGATATTATGCTAAAACTTGTTTATCATAAAATTCCTTTTATTCCATTTCCAATAAAAGAAGAACTTCTTAAAGAAAGTATAATCAATTATAATAAAAATAAACATGTTTTTGATAACCTACTTACCGAAAACTGGGATCTAGAAAAAGAGTTATATAAAATTAATGTTCCTACATTTATTATGTGGGGAAAATATGACAATGTTTTTGATATTTCAACCCTTGGTGTAATAAACAAGGGAATAAAAAATTCTCAAAGTTTTATTGTTGACAACTGTGGTCATATGCCAATGAACGAAAAGGCTTTATTTTCATCAAAAATGATATTAAATTTTTTGCAAAAATTAAATTAGCTATAAAATAAGGAGTCAAATGTTAAAAACAGAGTTTTTGATATTAAAAAATTATTTCAAAAAAAATCTATATAAATCTTTAACTTTTTTGTTGATTATAGTAATTTTGTTGTTTTTTGTAATTAAAAACTTATTAAATATAGAAGTTACAGATAATAAAGTAAAAATATATCAAGATTTATATTATTTTATGATGTTTTTATATATGCCTATAATATATTTATCTATGGAATATATTTTTCGGTCTAAAAAAATAGACTTTTTAAGATATTTTTCTATTAAAAATAGTAGTCTTGTAAATTATTTATTGTTTTCATTTTTTATAAAATCCTTATTTATGTATTTTTTAGAATTAATTGTTATATCCGTATTTATTTTTAAAGATATTTCATTTTTTTATGCAATTTTAACTTATATAACAATTTATCATTTAATGTTTTTTAGTATTGCAGTTTTTGTATATTCATATATTTCAATTCTTATTATAGATGATGGATATGAAGCTTTAAGAAAAAGTCTCAGTAGTGGTTGGACAGATGAAAAACTTGCTCCATTTTTATTTGCACCTGCTGTAGTTTTTGCTATTTTGAATTTTGCAAATATTATTGTTGCAAAATTACTAGAAAAAAGTTTTTTTGATTATCAATATTCCATAAGCACTATTGCCCCTACCCTTATTATTATTATTTTATTTTTAATTTTTAAAGGAAAACAAATTTTAGCAGTAAATTTATTAAAAAATTATGCAATTATTTCAGAATTTAAAAATTTATATGCTGATGGTTCTTATATAGTTGAAAAAACTTTTATTGAAGAAAGATTTATTAACAAACTATTTACAAGATTATCGTTTAATATAATGAAAGATTTCAAAATTTTGAAACGAGCATTTAGGCTTCAATCATTATTTATTTACTTTTCTTTTATTGCTTTTATTGCTCTTGAAACAACAGTTTTAAACTCAAATATCAAATTTATTGCTTATTTTCTATTATATTTAATAGCTTTTTTACCAATTCATAAGTTTTATTATCCTCCTATAGAATTAAAATATAGGAGTTCGATATATGCAATTTCAAATAAAGATATTTTTATATCAAAGCTAGTTTCTTCTTTATTTTATTTACTCCCTTTGATGATTTATACATTTATTTTTTCAATATATTACAATCATTTTTCCTTATTGATTTTCCCTGCTTTTTTCATAATACAAACAATAATAATTTATTTTATTTCTAATAAAACAATTTCAGGATTAATTCTAAATTTTTTAATGCTTGTAAGCCTATTTTACTTTCTGTAAATACCAAACCACCGAGACTTTCGCCCCAGTCAGTTTAGTATAGTTTAATTTCAAAACAGGAGGTTTATGAATGAGATTAATATACATATTTGACGCACCGTGTCAAGAGTTTTTTCAGGATTTTTTACTCACCCTCCTTTTCCAACATCTTATTTAATTTCTCAATAGGATCATCTTTATCAACTTTATTTTCTTTTTTTTCTGCTTCCAATCTTTTTTCCCTCTCAAGAGCCTTTTTCCTCATTTCTTTTTCTCTCATAAAAGCCTCATTCATCTGAAAAATTCTATTTATGAAATCAAGCACAGGAACTTTTTTTGGAAAAATAGATAGTGAATTATCTCCTAATTCTTTTAAATATAACTCTAAACCCTTTTTTTGCTTAAAATATGCAATTCCTAGCACTTTTGTATCTTTATCTTCTAATAAGGCATATTCTATTTTATTTTTTTTATCCTGACTTTCGATACGATAAACTTTCACCTTATATTTTTTGCCTGAAATTTGAACAAAATCATTTCTTATAAACTTTTTATTCTTTAAAATCTCTTTTGACTCTCTTTCTAAAAAAGATTTAGTAATATTTTGTTCTATTCTTTTGTTTTTAGATAAATCAATTTCAAAGGGATAATGTTTAGAGTATTTTATTTGGAATCTTTTTAATTTTCCTTTTAAAAGCCCTTTGCTTCCAAGTATCTTTATCGTTGTTCTTCCTGAAGAATAAGAATCAACTGACATTTCTAGCCATTTTAAAGCAGGAGTTTTTACACTATCAAATATAGAAAATTTAATTTCCTTAGCATCAAGAGTTTTACTTACAATACTATAAACTTCATAACCTCCACTTTTAAGAACACCTCTAAATTCAGCTTCTTTAAAAATTTTATTCATGTCATTATTTTCTAAGTATTCTCCAGGCATTTTATTTATAGAAAATATTGAAATAGTTATTAGTAAAAATGGAAATACTATAAATTTAATGTCCATTATTCCTCCTTGTTTAGATCTAATAAACTTTTTATATAGGCTTTAGTTTGATTCATGTTTTTATCCCCTATCATTCTTGATAATTCATGTTCACGATTTTCACCACTTAAAGTTTTTACCTCAGAAATAGTATCACCACTTAAAGTTTTCTTGTCAACGTAAAAATGCCTATCTGCTTTAGATGCAACTTGAACCAAATGAGTAATTACAATAATTTGACTATTAAAAGATATTTTCTTCAATAAATTTGCAATTTTATGAGCAGTATCCCCTCCTGTTCCTTGATCTATTTCATCAAAAATATAAAGCCTAGGATCTGTGAATGTTAGTATCTTTTTAATTGCAAGTAAAACCCTTGATAACTCACCTCCAGAAGCAATATTTTTTAAACTAGAAAAAGAATTATTTCTATTTGTTTTTATTAAAAAATCTATAGTATTAAAACCTTTAGAATTTAATTCTCCTTCTCTTTTAACTTCAATATTCAAAACGGCATCTTTCATATCCAAATCATTTAAAATATTACTTATCTCAATAGATATTTCTTTTGAAGTATTTATTCTCGCTTCCTCAATTGCAATAGCGTCTTCATTCAATTTTGCTTCTAATAAAGAAATATCTTTTTTATTCTTTTCAATTTGCATGTCAATGTCATCAACTTCATCAATTTGAGTTCTAATTTCTTTATATCTTTCAAAAAACATAGCTTCATTGCCACCATATTTTTTATAAATAGAAATCAAATCATGATATCTATCTCCAAGAGTTGTTAATTTATCAAAATCAACATCAACATCATTATATAATTTTTGAATATCATCACCTAAATTTTCAATAGAATAGTAAATTTCATTTATATTAGAGATTATCTCAGATGGAATAAATTTTTCATATTTATTTATATTTCTAATTACATCAGTAAATATATAATACGCACTTTCTCTATCCCCTACAATTTTTGCGAGCATATTTTGGTATATTTTTTTTAATTCTTCACTATTTTCTAGTAATTCTAATTCATCCTCTACATTTTTGAGTTCTCCTTTAACAGGTTGAACTACTTCAATTTCTTTAAGCATAAATAAATAAAACTCTCTTTTTTCAGCTAATTCTTTTTTATGAGTCAACAAATTCTCTAAATCACTTCTTTTTTCTTTAAGAATATTAAATTTTTCAGTAAATAAAGCTACTTTATCTCCTAAATTAGCATAATTATCAATAATATTAATGTAAGATTTTTTATTTAATAATAGATTATACTCTCTTTGGCTTGAAACATTAAATAACATACTTGCAATAGTTGAAAGTGCTTTAAGATTAAACATAGATCCATTAATATAAATCCTATTTTTTTTACCAATAGTTAATACTCTTTTGATGATTAACTCATCACATATATCAACACCAAAGCTTCTTATGCCCTCTATAACATGAGGAGCATACTTAGTTAAATCAAATAAAGCCTCTACACTTACTTCAGTTTCATTATTTTTTATAAAATTAAAATTTGCTCTATCTCCAGATATCATTTTAAGAGCATCTATTATTATAGATTTCCCTGCTCCCGTCTCACCTGTTATAACATTAAATTTTTCATCAAAAATTATTTCACTATATTTAATTATCACAAAATTTTTAATTATTATTCTTTTCAACATACTCAATATCTCCAGCAATAAGCTTTATAATACTTCCATCTTTTCTTTCGACCATAATTGAGCCATCATTATTCAATTTAATTACCTTTACAATTTCTTTTTTATTAGAAATAGTTGTACGAAGTAACCTATTTTCTATTTTAGCATATTTGTTCCAGTTTTTAAATATATATTTAAACTCCTTTTGTTTATATTCTTCATTTAACTTATAAAATATTTCTAGAATTTTTTTAAATAAAAATTCTTTATCGAGGGATTTAATATGATAATGTAAAGAAGTTGCAATATCTTTTAACTCACTATTATCTACTTCAAAAAAACAATTTATTCCAACTCCAATTATCAGATTTAATTCTGAATTTTTATTATCTATTTCAGATAAAACTCCTGAAAACTTTTTATTTTCAATTAATAAATCATTAGGCCACTTAATAGTAACAACAAAATCATACAACTCATAGATTGCTTGAGCAATAGCCAAAGAGGTCATAAAATTATAATAACTTGCTTGAATATAGTTTGAAATTTCCATTTTTATTGAGAAATATAAATTTTTATTTTTAGGCGACTCCCATTTTCTACTAAATCTCCCTCGCCCATTTGTTTGAGTATCTGCAATAAAAACGGCATTGGTAATTTTTTCTTTTTTAGCCCAATTATTTGTAGAGTCAATAGTTTTTTTATGTAATAATTTAAACATAATTATTTTTTCAAAGAATCAATTAATTCGTTATAGATATATTCTTTTTTATCTTTATTTCTGAGTCTATCTCTTATCATAATCTCTTCTTTTAGAATAAATGGGTTCCCATTATAACTCAAAACGATGTCCTTTCCATTTATATAACTATTTTTTATAATAGCAGTTATCCAATAATGCTTTGCTATAGAATCAACTACAACAACAATAGTAGGAGCTTTATAGTTATCAGTATTTTTAACATAAGCTGATATTTTATCAAACTTATAAATAAATTTTACTTTTTGTTTTTTAGTTTTATTTGTATAGTTAGTAATAAGAAATTTTTTATTTATATTTTTTGTAATTTTATTAAAAAATCTATCTTTAGTTTTTGGATAAAATTTTGTTTCAACTCTATACTCTTCTAAATTGGTTTGAACTCTAAACATTAATTCTTGAATTTTAAAGTTTGGTAATTGATAGCCTTTAAAATTATCATAAGGAGACTTATTTAAAGTTATTAATATCAGCAAAATTGGAAATGCAAAAAGTATATTTAATTTTTTAGTTATAAATTTTTTAAAGACTAATTCGTATGTAAGTATTATTTGATAAACAACTTGAAAAGCTAAAATAGGTAAATATAAATACAATGCAGGTAATACAGGTATAAAAACGGTTTCACCTAAAAAATAGTAATAAATTATATCATAGTTTTTTTTAAACATTATAAATAATATAATATTTAAAAATGAAAAAATTATTATTCTTAAAAATCTCATTTTTACCAATTATTTTAAAAAAGTAATGGCTAAGCCTATCGCTAAACCAACAACTAAACCAATAATAAATGACTTAGCATTAAAATCTGATTTATTATTTAGTAAATTAATTAACTCTTTTTCTTGAGTTTCATTATTCTTTTTATTCTTTTTTCTTGATTTTTGTTTTTCTGCTTTTTGAGCTTTAATATCAGTAGAATCTTCTTCATCTTCTTCATCAGATTCATCTAATATATTAGTTGCCTCATCATCATCATATAAATCTTCATCAGCTTTAATACTATTAGTATCAAATTCATCCTCATCGTCAAGAACACTAGTTTCATCATCTTCTTCATAGATACCGTCATCTATTTTGAAAACCAAATCTTTGGTATTTTTAGGTTTAAGACTTTCTATTTCATCAACAGATTGAATATCATCAACATTATCAAATAATATTGAAGTCGCTTCGTCTTCTCCTTCAAATAAATCATCATCGATATCAGGCGTAAAGTAACTATCCATTTCTATAGGTTTTTCTATAGGTTTTAATAAGTTTTGATAATCATTTAAAACAAGTTTTTTGTAAGATGAATTTTGTGCAACTTCCCTTGAGACAGAAGATGAAAATAATTTAGCTACCAAACTATAAAAATGTTGTGCTGAAAATATTTTATTTCCTTGTATCAAATACCTCTGTATTGCATATTTAAACTTAATAGGGTCTTCAAATCTTTCTGATGGCTCTAAATTTAAAGCTTGTTCAACTATTTTTGCCAAGCCTTCTGGAACATCTGGATTTAATCTATTTATTGGAATAAATTTACCCTCTTTTATTTTATCTATTAATACATTCATATCTTTTGAGGAATATATTATTTTACCTGTTAGCATTTCATACAACATAACAGCCAAACTATAAACATCTGATTGGGGAACTATTTGATTTGATGAAAATTTTTCAGGAGCAATATATCTAAATTGCTTAAAGTTTAAAGCTTTTACATTTGTGGAAACTGATAAATTGTTAAAAAAGGAAAACTCTTTTACTTTTATCAATCCTTCGTGGGTAATCAATATATTTAAGGGATTAATATTACCATGAAGAATTTGTTTTGATTGTGCATATCCAACAGCATCGCATACTTGACTAATAATAAAAACAGCAACAACAACAGGAATCTTTTTCTTTCTTTTAAAATAAGAAGCCATTAAGGCAAGTAATGGTTCATGAGAAAAATATTCTGAAATAAGAGCATAAGTACCATGAAAATCATGAAAATCAATAATTTTAATAATATTTGAGTGGTTTAATTTAGAATTAGTCTTTATAATTCTCATAAATTTATCAAAAACGATAGGGTCTTCTGTTACCAATTCTGATATTTCATCAAAAGAAAATATTTTATAAAAATCATCCGTTCCAAAAAATTTAGATTTATATGATTTTGAATAAAAGCTTTCTGAAATAAAGTCTAATTTTAAATATTTTCCATATCTATTATAATTTTCGGCCATTTAAGCTCCAATATATCTAATTATTATACAATATTTTATTTTTTTTTTGCAAGTAATATTAAATTTATTGTTATTTTATGCTACAATCAATTTATTTAAGGATTTTTATGAAAACTTTGATTAAACTTATTTTTATACTCTCACTAGTTTTAGTTTCTTGCTCTGAAGAAAAAAAAGAATTTAATTGTAAAACAGATGGCTGCAAAGAGGGCTATTTTTGTAATACTGAAAAAAATTACTGTCAGAAATTTTGTGACCAAAACTATTGTGATGGTATAGGTGAAAAGTGTAATACATCTACTGGTTTATGTGAAGCATGGTGTACTAAAAACAAAGATTGTGATGAAAATTCAATTTGTAATAGTGAGCAAAAATGTGAATTGTTCTTTATGACTATTAATGATAAAAATTTAGATAAGTGTATAAAAGAAGAAGTAAATATTTCTCCTGATCAAAAAATTTCGGTATTGCAATTGGAGAGTATTAAAAAATTAGAATGTTCAAGCCAAAATATATCTAGCTTAGATGGTATAGAAAACTTAAAAAACTTAGAATATTTATCTCTTTGGGAAAACAATATAACCGACATCTCAAAATTAATAAATTTAACCAAATTAAAAACACTACAACTAGGGCTTAATAATATTACAGACATAAACTCATTAATAAATTTAACTGATTTAGAGAAATTATCTCTTGCCGAAAATAGCCTAGAAGATGTTTCAACATTAAGATATTTAACTAGTTTAAAATGGTTAAACTTAGATAACAATAATATCAAAAATATAAACTTTTTTATAAATTTAACAAAATTAAAATGGTTAACCATAGAAAATAATCCAATTTCAGGAGCAAGTACAACTATTTCTCAACTCAAGAACAATGGAACAAGAGTTTATTATAAAATTGATAACAAAAAATCACTAAATAAAATAAATTTAATGCAATCAACTCAAAACTATAAAAAAATTGATTATAATAGACACAATATTATTAGACCTGAAGAATATGTAAGAACAACATCTAATACATCTTATAATAAACTTGAAAATTTTATTTTAGAATCTCCGAATCAGGAAGATGCTGGAAGTTGCTTATATATGGCCAATACTGGTGCAATGGAAATCATATTAAACCAAGTAACAGATAAAGAAATCAAAAACGATGGAGATACAGATATTTCAGAACGATATTTAATGAATGCAGATAAGTATGCAAATACTGTAATTAATTATACTATGACAGATTTAATAAAAACATTTAATTATAATAATGGAGCATTATTAAATAAGGATTATCCTTTTACTGTTGGTTGGGTAAAAAAAGATGCATCTGGGCACAGAACAGAATCAGCCGAAGGAGTTGATGGTGCGGAGTTTACTGCAGAATATAATTGGATAGACAAGTTACCTGAAAACTGGAGGAATTTACTCATTTCTACTCCTAAAGTAACAAGAACTATACTGTATTTAGACCCTAATTTAAATTCTAATAGCATTTGGAATCTTGGGATTATAAATGATGATATTATTGAAAGAGTTAAGTACGAGCTAAGAACTAAAAATGCACCAGTTATCGTAATTTATAATCATTATTTGGTTTGGCACACAGTTATTATTGTTGGATATGATGATGAAGCAGGATTTCAAGAAGAATGTCCTATGGTGATGGACAGCATTAAAACATTTAGAGAAAAAGGAAAAGATAGTTATGCTGATAAAATAGAAACTCACATGGCTCAAGAAGGTGGTTGCAGTAAAAAAGGTATTTTTTATGTAAGAGATAGTATTGCCGATGGAGATAAAGATACCGCAATGTATTATTATGGAGGTAATGTAGATTTTGAAGATTCCTATTCTAGAAAAATAATATATCATTCTTATGATTGGCTTAAGTACTTAGGAAACCATGTTTATTCTGTTCATAGAGCTAAATAAGAGGTAAAAATGCTAAAAAGGATAATTATTTTAATGTTTTTTGCAACAATTATATCTGCGAACGATAAAAAAACTTATTATGATGTAGATTATAATATTGACATTCCAATAATCATTACTTCTACTTTGATAGGAGTATTACCTCGCTTTATTACTCCAAAACTGCCTTCATATATGAAATCAGAAAATTTAAATATTGATGATGTTAATTCTTTTGACAGATTAACTATTTATAACTACAATGAAACTAGTGCTAAAATATCTGATTATATGGTTGCCTCAATGGCAATTATGCCTTTTGCTATAAACTGGATTGAAAATAACGATACTGAATATTTCAAAGAATCATTAATTATCATAGAAAGTATTGCAATTAGTAGTGCATTAAATAATATAGTAAAATATGCAATAAGTCGTCCAAGACCATATATTTATACTAGTAAGGCAAATACTAAAGAAAAAAACAATAGAGATGCCCATTTATCCTTTTATTCAGGACACACTACTTTTGCATTTTCCACAGCTGTATCATTTGCAACAATAATGAGCAAAAGATTTGATAAAACATGGCAAAAATCTTTAATTTGGGGTATTCCTTTAACACTTGCTTCTACTGTTGCATTTTTAAGAATAAATGCTGGAAAACACTTTTTAACCGATGTTATCACAGGAGCAATTATTGGTAGCTCTATTGGTTGGATTGTTCCTTATTTACACGAAAAAAGTAGTAATCAAATTCTTGCAGGAGGAAGCCCAGAAGGATTTATGTTAGGTTATTCAGGAAGTTTTTAAAAGAAAACCTTGATTTTTTATCTATTTTAATATATTTTTGTATGTTAATCAGGTGGAGAGTATATGCCAAATGAAATAAATGATATTGAAAAAGCAAAAGAACTTGCTATAGTTTATCAAAAGTTGAAAACAGAAATTGCCAAGGTAATTTTTGGTCAAGAAAGAACAATAGAGCATCTAATTATTGCATTGTTTTCAAATGGACACTCACTTTTTGTTGGTGTTCCTGGATTAGCCAAAACATTACTTATATCAACTCTTGCCAAAACTGTTGATTTAGATTTTAAAAGGATACAGTTCACTCCAGATTTGATGCCTTCTGATATTTCGGGTTTTGAATTACTTCAATATAATAATGAAACAGAAAAGAGAGAGTTTAAATTTATTAAAGGGCCTGTTTTTACTAACATCTTATTAGCTGATGAAATAAACAGAACTCCTCCTAAAACACAATCGGCACTTTTACAAGCAATGCAAGAAAGAGAAGTTACAATTGCAGGAATTAATTATAATTTAGACTATCCATTTTTAGTATTTGCAACTCAAAATCCAATAGAACACGAGGGTACTTACTCTCTTCCAGAAGCTCAACAAGATAGATTTATGTTTAATATTGAAGTGAGTTACCCTAACCTAAAAGATGAAGTCAAAATTGTTCAAGAAACTACAATAGGTAAAAATGTAGAGGTTAACAGTATACTATCTCCTGAAGACTTAATTGAATATCAAAGTTTAATAACTAAAGTACCAGTTAGTGAAGTTGTTATTAAGTACGCAGTTAAAATTGTTCATTTAACAAGGCCAGAAACAAGCGACTTGGATTGTGTTAAGAATTTTGTAAAATGGGGTGCAGGCCCAAGAGCTAGTCAAAACTTAATTATTGCCGCCAAAACAAAAGCTCTTTTAGAAGGAAGACATCATGTCTCTATTGAAGATATTAATTATCTTACTTATAGCATATTAAACCATAGAATTATTATAAATTATAGGGCAAAAGCCGAAAAAATTGATGCAAATTATATTATTGAAAAAATACTAGATTATATGAGGAAAAACGATGAATAAAATACTTATAACGCTACTCTTATTTATATCTCTATTTTTTATGGCTTGTAGTACTGTTGTTGGAGACAGTTGTTCGCAAGATGCAGACTGTGATAGTGGGCTTACTTGTGAAAAAACTTTTCCTGATGGATATTGCATTAAAAATAATTGTAATAAATATGATACTAGCTCATGTTCTGATGAAGCTCAATGTACTTACTTTCCTGAAACTGAAACAACTTATTGTTTAGCGAAATGTAATAGTAATGATGATTGTAGAAGTAATTATACTTGCCAAGCAGTTCCAAATAATGAGTATAGAGTTTGTTTACCTGAAGAATAAATTTCTATATAATTATCTCCGAAAGCTTAGCTTTTTATAAAAATAGTACTTATTTATTTAATATATATTCTTTTTCCCTTTTGAATAACTATGAGTGTATTTACCAATTTTCAAACATATACACTGCTAACTATGTAAATAATTAGACTTTAATATTCTTTTTTGATAGAATGATTTGTTTTTAGTGAGGGGCTATGAAAACTTTAATATTTTTTCTACTTATTTCTTTAATTTCAACTCAATCTATATATGCTAAAATTAACAAAAAAATCTATAAAGCAATTAAATTAAATCACATGAAAACAATAAAACATTTAATAAATAAACGAAATGTTAATCAATTAGATTCAAATGGAGAAACAATACTAAACTATGCAATAATAAATGGAAATATTAAAATAATTAAATATCTTGTAAAACAGGGCATAAATATCAATAAAAAATCTAAAGTAAAGTATAAATTTATAATAAAGAATAGAGAAATAAAAAAAACAATAAAAATTATTGAAAATAATAAAAATATAGGAGATACTCCACTAATAGTTGCTATTAAAGCTAATAAAGATAATATTGCAAAATTTTTAATAACTTTAGGAGCTAAAATAAATCTTAAAAATAATAGATCAAATACTCCTTTAAATACAGCAATTAAAAATCAAAATATTGAACTTATAAAATATTTAATTAAAAAATCAGCTCAGCTTAATCCCAAGTATGAATCATGGAATACACCTCTAATTGTTGCAATAGAAACTCAAAACTTAGATATAATTAAACTTTTAGTAAAGCATGGTGCAAATATAAATACAGCAAATTCTAACGATGTAACCCCTTTATATTATAGTTTTGGATTTTCAGGAACAAATAATAAATTTACCGAAAAGAAATTTAAAATAGTAAAATATTTAATAAATAATGGAGCAAAATTAGAAGATAACACCCTCTATAATTCAATTAGAACAAAATCTTTAAAACTTGTAGATTTTTTAATTAAAAAAGGAGCAACTTTAAGTAAAGATGCAAGAAAACAGGACTATGAATTTAAATTAGCTGCCAAACTGGGTACTATAGATATATTTAAAAAATTATTGAATTTAAAAAATACCAAAGAAGTAATAAGCAAAGCTTTTTTTGAATCTGTTGGAACAAAAAACAATAACAAAATGGTTAATTACTTAATTTCTCTTGGGGTTGATGTTAACTACATTGATGATAAAACAGGTAAAAATATTCTAATAAAGGCAATTGAAAGTAATGATATCAAATTAGTAAAATTAATTGTATCAAAAGGGGGTAATGTAAACTTTATTTCAAAATATGGTTACACACCTCTAATGGCAGCAATAAATAATTTAGAAATAACCAAATACCTTATAGAAAATAAAGCTAGAGTTAATCTATATAATCCAAAATACAATCAAAATCTTCTTTCTTATGCTATTTCTATGGGAAATAATAATAATGATGTAATAAAATATTTAATCAAAAAAAGAGCAAGTATCAAAAATACACTATATAATGCTTCAATAAAATTTAATGAAGAAATTATTAAAATTTTAATATCTAAAAATGTAAAAATAAATAAAAAACATAAAGGAGACACCCCTTTAAATGCAAGCATCAAATATGCTGTTTACAATATTCACAATTTTGAAAAAAATCCACATATTAAATCAACAATTTCACTTCTTATTTCAAAAGGTGGTAAATTTGATAAAGATTATCTAGAATCACAAGAAGTTAAAAAGCATAAAAAGCTATATAAATTTATAAAATCAAAAATAAAGAAACTATAGAAAATAAGTGTAATATAAAAAATTTTCACATTAATATCAGTAAAACTTATACCATTCTTGACTTTATTCGATAAATAAGGTAAATAAAGACTTATTTATCTTGTTCTTTTAAAGGAGAATTTATGAAAAGAATTTTAATTTTAACAATTTTATTGCTAACGACTTCAGTATTTGCTTCAGACATAATTAAAGAAGAAGTTAAAAACGCACCAACTAAAGTAACTTCTAAAGATGGTTTCCATTCCAATTTATCTATTTCATCAAATTTTATTTTTGCAAATAGTAAAGATGTAATTGGACAACAGGATGGTACTAATATTACAATTGGTTTTGCATCAAAAGGTGGATTTACATATTTAAAGGGAGCAAATGAAGTTCTTTTTAACATGAATATTTCAGAACAATTTACCCGAACACCTGAACTGGAAAGATTTATTAAAAGTTCTGACTTAGCTAAATTTGATACATCTTATCTATATCATGTTAGTAGCGTATGGGGGCCTTTTGCCAAATTGGCACTTGATACATCCCTATTACCTGGATACAGTGAAACAAAAGATAAAGTAAATTATAAACTTCCTGACGGATTAATTAAGAACACTAAATCCATGAAGCTAGTATCATCATTACAACCAATGATTATTAAAGAAACAGTTGGTCTATTTTACAGGCCAATTGATAAAAAAGCAATTTATTTTCAAGTAAATGCTGGTGCTGGTACAATTCAAACTATTGCAGATGGTGGATACATTGTAAAAAATGATGATGCAACTCCTGAAATAGATTTAATGGAACTTAAATCATACAATGAATTGGGTTCATCTATTTATATGGATTTACATGGAACAATTAAAACAATGTCAGTTATTGATTATAAAGCAACTCTAGAATTAATGACTCCATTTTTAAATGATGATCCTCAAAAAAGAGCTGCTGGAGAATTAACAAATATTGATTTTAATTTAACTCTATCATCTAAAATTACATCTTGGTTATCACTTAATTATGAGTTAAAAATAATTAAAAAACCACAACTTTTAGATAAATATCAAATTCAAAACACTTTAATGATTTCACTAAACTATATCTTACTAGGAAAATAATTACTTAATCTTATTTTAAAGCAAAATGCTTTTGGAGGAAACATGAGTTTCGATTATATTTTAAACCGTTATATTATACCTTATTCAATTAATATAGCTATTGCAATTTTAATTTACTTAGCTGGTAAATTTATTATCCCTATAGTACTTAGTATTGCAGATAAATTAATGAATAAATCTTCAGTTGAAGACACATTAAAGAAATTTATTAAATCTATAGTAAATGCTTTGTTATATGTATTTTTAATAATTGCAGTATTGAGTCAACTAGGTGTTGATACTAGTTCATTTGTTGCAATATTAGGAGCATTAGCATTTGCAATTGGTTTTGCATTAAAAGATAGTTTAAGTAACTTTGCAGCTGGTGCAATGATTATTGTATTCAAACCTTTTAAAGTTGGTGATGTTGTAGAAGTAGCCGGAACAGTTGGTGGAGTTGAAAGTATTACCTTGTTTAATACTGTTTTAACAACACCTGATAACCAAAAAATAATTCTTCCCAACAGCAGTATATGGGGTGGAAAAATTGTAAACATTACAGCTCATGATACAAGAAGAGTTGATATGGTATTTGGAATTGGTTACGATGATGACATGAAAAAGGCCAAAGAAATTATGGCAAATGTTCTTGAAAACAATCCTAAGGTATTGAAAGATCCAGCATATACAATCGCTGTAGCTGAATTAGCAGATAGTTCTGTTAATTTTGTAGTTAGACCATGGGCTAAAACTTCTGATTATTGGGATGTAAAATTTTCTGTTACAGAAAAAATCAAAGAAGAATTTGATGCAAATGGCATCTCAATTCCTTACCCTCAAATGGACGTTCATCTAGATAAGTAAAACCTTACCACTCTCTTTACAAAAAATTTTATAAAATTTATTTCAGAAAAGTTTAATTAACAGTAATATCTAATTTTAATTGGGCATTATCTCTGCCATATACAATAACAATAGTTTTACCTTTTGATGTCCCCGTCACTTTAATAGATTTACTATCTTGTTTTACATCTACAACGCCATGATTGGTTATTGAAATAGATGAAATTTCATCAAACTTTATTTCTTTTGTTTCCAGAGGTTTTAAAAGCAAAGTCCTTTTTTTATCATATGGTTTTAATACTTTTATTTTTATATCAACTTTTGTTCCATCTTTTTTCATTAAAGTTAAAGTTAAATTTCCTTCTTTTTTAGTATTCATAGATATCACACTATCTTTTGCAGAAAGTTCAACATTATCATTATCAGCAGCTATTTTCTCCATATTCGTGATATGAACTTCTTTTTTTTCTCCTTTTATCAAATAAACATCATTAATTTTATTATTTACAGCATCAACAACATGAATATTTACATAATTTTCTTTTCCACTATTTTCCTTAATCATTATTTCGGAATATCCAACTTTTTTTCCAACAATAGTAACAACAGAAGTTGTAGGTTTAATATCAGCAATACTTGGATCACTTGCTCCTAGCCCTTTAACTCCATCAAAACTCAATTCAATCTTTTCTCCAATATTTAAAATATATAAAGGAGCTGTTTTACCATGTCTGTACTTATCATTATCAAAGGGGCCTTTTTTCACAATAACTTTATTTATCTGTGGAGTAACTGTTGTGGCTTTTGAAGTACTAGATTTTACTGAATTAAGACTATTAGGATTACAAGAAGCAAGTCCTTTTGATAGTCTAGCTAAACCACTAGTAGCTAAATATTTTAAGCCTTTAAATTGTGAATACTTACTAATTACCATTTTATAATAACTTTCTGCTGTTGCTTTTTGTGCATACATCTCAGAAATAAAAGCAATATGGTACATAGATCTTGCAATGTATTCTTGTTCTGTTACATGTTCTGCAATAATTTTACTATATAGTTGCTTTGCTTTTACAAAATTAGCATCAGTTTCTTCGTATTTTAAAGCTTGATGGTAAAGTGATTCTGCACTAGTAGCAAAAATTCCTAGTGGAATCAAAAATAAAATTAAATATCGCATATTTCCTCCTAACATAAATAAAACAGACAAAGTAGTCTGTACTCTTCTTTCTTAGACACTATTAACATAATTTTATTTAAAGTTCAAAAAACTATTTTTTTGTTTTGAAATTTTTTTCTATCATTTTCAATAAAACTTCTTCTTTAAAATCATTCTTAATTAATTTTGAAATCAATTTTTGATACGATTTATTACTATCTTTAGATATATATAACTCTTTTATAAAAGAATTTAGTATATTGTATTCATCAAGTTTTTCTAAATAAGATATTGCTATTTTTTTATCTCCATTTGCTATTTTAGGCATTGAATATAAAAATATAACTTCAGAAAATATCTTTTCTTTAACATTTGAAATTTTATGAAAATATTTTATGCATGCTTCTATATCATCTTTAAAAAGTACTATATTTTCTTGTTCTTTTCTTAAAAAGATAAGATTATTTATGTACCAATACAATAAACTAGGATTTAATGAATTCACTAAATTTATTATTTGATAATCCTGATAATTTTCATCTAATTTTTTTTTATACTTAGGAGAAGATAATTTTAATCCTTCTCTGGAATTATAATAAGCTTTTTTTAAAGCTTCAGTTTTTTTACCTTTCTGTTTTGTTAAAAAAGATAAATAGAAGTAATATTCTGCTAAAAACAATCTATCTTCAATTACATTATTAGAAAATTTTATATAATTTTCTTTTGCAATTAAATATTTATCTAATGTATTAAAATCTTTCTTATTTCTCCATATAAGAAGTCTTCTCTCCATATTCTTTATGGAGTTAATTTTTTCATGTGAAATAAGTTTCTTTTTTTTTATTACAAATTCTTTATCTCTTCTACATGATGTAGTTGTTAATAAAAAGCCTATTATGAAGAAGTAATAAAAAAACCTCATCTATTTTTTAACCTTCTCATTAGTTTCTCTTAATCTTTTGGAAAGAGTTTGTATGAAAACTAAATAAATCTTTCTTGCAATTCTATCATCTTTTTCTAAAAGTTTATTAAACTCTTCTTTAGAAATTTTAAATGCAAGTACATCTCCTCTTGATATAACAGTTGCTGATGTTTTAGAATCATCAACTAAACTCATCTCTCCGACATGAACTCCAGATGGCAATGTTACAATATGCTTAGGAATCTCACCTTTTTCGTCAATAATATCAATTTGACCATTTCTAATAATAAATAATCCTTCTCCTTCTGTGTCTTGAGTAATTATTCTATCTCCTTGTTCAAATTTAATAGTTTCAGTAATACTATATAGGTCTTTTAATTCTTTTAAAGAAAGTTCACTAAATAGAGGTAGTGAAGATAAATAATTAAAACCTTCCATAACAGATACATAAGATTTATTATCTTCTGTTTTATCAACTTCAACATCAATTTCAATATCAACATCAATTTCTTTATTATTTTCTTCTATGATTTTATTAATTAAAAGTTGAGCTTTTTTATAGTTTTCATTTAGAACATCTACTTTCTGCAATAAATCCATTGCTTTTTTATATGAATTTAATTTAAAGTAAATCTCTCCAGCCTCGAATAATTTATCTAATTTTTCAAGCATTTCTGCAGCTTTTAGTAGATTTCCAATTTTTTTATAAATTAGAACAGCTTTGGAGTAATTCTGTAACTTTTCAAACATTTTTGCAGCCTTTTGATTGTTTTTGACTTTTAGATAAGTTTCTGCAGCCATATAATAATCATCTCCTTTTTCATATAACATAGCAGCTTTTTCATAAGCATCAATTTGTTCACATACAGCCGCCGCTTTATTCCAATCTCTTGAACGATAAAACATATTTGCTAAAACCTTCAAATAAGGCTTGCTTCCTGAAAGTCTGTTTATAAGTAAAAAACCTATATCATCTTGGGAATGAGAATAAGTTTCACATGCCTTTTCCAAATTACGATTTTTTAAATAGTGAATAATATAATCAATATATTTTCCTTTACTCACAAATTTTTTATCTAAAATCTTGCTATTATTTACACTTTCAACTCTTTTATCAAATCTTGAAGTTATTACCTCTGCACCTTGTAAAACTTCGCCTTCATCTATATCATCATCTAAATCTAGTGTTAATTTTTTAATTTTAGATTTAGGTTTATTTTGTTTAATAAGCTTTTGAGGCTTGATTGTAACCATCTTTCCTGTAATAGGATCAAAAAAAGTAGACATATATTCTCCCAAAAATTTATATTAAAGTAATATCAACTTATTCTCACTTAGTCAAGAAATTACATTTTTTTATTCTTTTTTAAAGATAGTTTGAAAATCTACATTGTTATATGTATAATAACCTAAATTAAATGGGAGGATTAATGATGAAATATGAAGTGTATGTTCCAGGAATAACAGAGGACGATTTTGATATAACACTGAAAATAAAAGCAAAATCTTGGATTGATGCATTAAAAATTGGTCTAAACCGTTTAGGTGAAGATGCAAAACTTATTAAAAATCTAATGATAGACATCATGGATGATGAATCTATACATGTTACAGAAACAATAAATAATAGAGTTTTCAGAATAAAGGAACTCGTTGAAGCAAAACCTGTTGATAAGGATAAGTCGGCGACTTATCCTCCTAAAGAAGAAAAACCTGTAGTTGAAGCAAAACCTGTTGTGGAAGCTAAACCTATTGGTAAGGATAAGTCGGCGACTTATCCTCCTAAAGAAGCTAAACCTGTAGTTGAAGCTAAACCTATAATGGAAGCTAAACCTGTTGGTAAGGATAAGTCGGCGACTTATCCTCCTAAAGAAGCTTCTAAAGAAAAAAGCTTAAAAAGTAGATTCGCTCAACATTTTGATATTGAAGATGAAGTAAAAGTAAAAACAGATACAACACAAAAAATTAAATTAGGTAGAGAAGTTGTTCAGAAGAAAATAGATGTTGAAGAAATCCTATCAGATTTATACTTTGATATTGCTGATATAGACAAAGAGAAGAATATAATGAATGCAATGGAAATAGTTATGGACTTAACAATGAAATATATGGATAGTGAATCAGGTTCCGTATATTTGGTTGATTTAGATAAAAATGACATCATTTTTGCAGCAATAAGAGGCCCAAAAGCAGAAGCATTAAAGAAATTAAATCTAAGAATACCTATGGGTATGGGTATTGTAGGGTTTTGTGTTGAAGAAAATGTTTCTATTGCTATTTCCGAAGTTAATAGAGACCCACGATTTTATAGAGCAATCTCTCAAAAACTTGGTTATCCTACATATAGTATTTTATCTATTCCTATCTATAAAAACGGTAGGGTTTATGGAGCTATACAATTAATAAATAAAAAAAGCAGTAATAAGTTTACTTCTGAAGAAGTATCAGTTGTTGATTATATTGCAAATCATGCAGCAGACTATCTTGAAAGAAAATACAATAAATTCTAGTTATAAAAAACTTTGCCCTAATTGTGGTTTACCTAATATTATATGTATTTGTAGTAAAATAGAACAAATTTCATTAAAAAATAAGGTATCTGTTATTATTCCTCATATAGAAAGGCATAAATCAAGTAATACGGGTGGTTTGGTTAAAGCTGTATTAAATAATAGTGAAGTATTTATTAGGGGAGAAAAAAATAAATTATTTAATCCAAATAATGTCATAAATCAAAATTATCAAAATCTAATTTTATATACTGGTGGTAGGGGATTAACTACGAAATATATAAATTCATTTGACAAACCAATAAACTTAATTGTTCCAGATGGAACATGGACAACTGCTCCAAGAATTGTAGTTAGAGAACCAATATTTCATAAAATCCCTAAAGTAAGCTTATTAAATCCTCCTAAATCACAGTATAAATTAAGAAAACATCCAAATCCTTATTATATATCTACTTTTGAAGCAATTTTATATTCTTTAGAAATAATTGAAGATAACCATGAATTAAAGAATAAACTCTTATATTATTTTCTAATGAAAATTGATAATCTTCTTTGGCTTGCAGGGAAACTACCTCCTGAAAAAGTTAGAGGAGGAATTTCCTCAAAAGCAATAAGTTGGAAAGAAAATCGCTTATAAAATTGTGAACAATATGTGAGTGTTTTATTTCTTTTATAAGAATAAATTTTAATTATACTTTTTTTCATTAAAAAACTTGTTTTTTTACAAAAAATACTATACTATATCCATAGGTTTTATATAATTACTTGGAGGAAATATGAAAAAAATTAACTTGTTCTTAATAACAATGCTCATGGCAGTATTTTCAATACAAATATTTGCAACAGAAAATATACCCAAAGAGCATAAATTAGAAAAAATGGAAAAAACTCATTCTGAAAAAATGAAAAAAATGATACTTAAAAATGAATGGAAAAAAGATATGATTATTAACTTTGATTTTTTCAATAGAACTCGTTTTTATGGTAGCAAAGATGATAGTAACGACTGGAATGACCAATTTACACAAAAAACTGTTTTTGGAATGAAAGCCATGAAAAGAGGCATGGGAATGGCAGTTTTTCAATTAAGAAATGCAAGTATACTTGGAGTAGGATACCCTCAAAGTCATATAGGAACGGATGCCTTAAGTGTTTATCAAGCTTATGGACAATTTAAACTTCCTTTTGGAGTACATTCATGTTTATATTTTGGTCGTAAAGAAATTAATATTGATACTCAATATATCTTTGGTGCAGTTGGCTTTAGTGATTTAGGAAAAACATTTGATACAGCTGGATTAAAAATGGTATTTATGAATAAAAAATTAAAACTTAATATATTTCATGTTAGGCAATTTGAAAAAGATGCAGGTTTGAATGATGAAATCCTAAATACATTACATACAAGATATGATTTAAATAAGAACATGGGGTTTTCATTCTTATTTATTAATGATATGCTAAATATGGCAACAAGCAATAAAAAATCATATATGTCACATTTAATTGGTTTCAGAGCAAATGGTAAACTTAACTTTGGTTTTAATTTTAATTTTGAAGCTTATTATCAATTTGGAGATAATATTACTATTGGCTCCGGTAAAGCAACAGATGGCTCAGTTTCAGCTTATGCAGTATTGTTAGACTTATCCTATTCATTAAAAAATATAGCTCCAAAACCTACTTTGGGCTTATTAATTAACATGAATAGTGGTGATGATGATACAACAGATGATACAAATAAAAACTTTTTGGTTGCAATGGGTACTAAACATAAATGGTTTGGATTGATGGATATATTTATGAATCCAGAAAACTGGGGAGGACAGGGAGTTATGGATATAAGTCCTTATGTAAACTGGACATGTGCTTTTAATAAAGCAATTTCTTTCAAATTTAATTATCATTATTTTATGCCTTTAGTTAAAGTTGACAATACTGACAAGAAAAGTTTGGGCATGGAATTTGATTTATCAACAAAAATTGCATTTAATAAAATGTTTTCCTTTGTAGGTACCTTTGGATATTATGTACCTGGAGATTTACAAAAAGAATCAATAACTCTTGTTAAAGATAAAAAGATTATGGCCTATGGTGCATTCCAAGTAAAATTCTAATCAATATTAATTCCATAGAATATCAAGCATATTGATTTTATTGAATTTTTTGTGTACTTTGTGTACTTACGATGTCCCTTTTCTAAATAATTTGTAACCACCTAAAAACAATATCAAAAAAGTTGAACTAATAACACTAAATAAATACTATAAGTTATGTTTATTTTTATTTAAGGAGAAAAAATGAAAAAACTTACATTTCTATTTATTGCAGTTGTTGCAATGATCTTTTCAAGTGCATTTGCTCAAAATACTCAAGTTAAAGCGGGTAAAGCAATTGGAACCGGTAAAATGAAAGCAAGTGCTTCACTTGGTTTTAAAATGGTATCCCCTGAAGAAGGTGATAGCAAAATACTTATTGATGTTGCTCAATTAGGTGCTTATAGCTTTTTAAGCCCTCAAGCAGCTGGTTTACATTTTGGTTATGGAATTAACAATGAAATGCATGTAGCATTAAGTATGCCCCTTTATACAAGATTTTCTGTTGGTGACGATATGAGTGCAAGCAAAACATTTGGTTCTCCAAGATTAGGATTTGTATATGCTAAAAACATAGGTTCTATAGATATTACTGTTGCACCATATTTATCTTTACCTTTTATGGAAATGACTAGTGTAACTGTAGGTGATAATAGCAACAGTGATGATGCAAACTTTAAGCAAGCTATTGCGTTTGGTTTAAACCTTGCAATTGACAGCCATACTCCAGGAAAATTATTTTGGGGATTTTGGACTAATTTATACTATAGCCTAGAAAAAAAAGATGGTGATGTTGTAACTAGCCCTAAAGCATTATTACTTAATTTAACTGGCTTAGTTGGTTATAAGGTTGCTCCAGGAATGATGGTTAAGTTTCAATTGTATTATGATGTTCCAAATCTTCAAGCAAAAGGCGAGGAAGCACCGGGTTTCGGTGATGGCAATTTAAAAATGAAACTTGTTTATGGTATGAAACTTAATAAAACATCAGGGATTCATGCAGGAGCATTATTTGGAATGGGTATTTCAGACAAAAGCTCTTTAAATAAAAAAACTTTAATGGGATTAATTCTAGATTATTGGATTAAATTCTAGTCAATTTAAAAGTGCAGGAAACAGCACACTCTCTTCCTGTTTGATTCTATCAGTTAAAATTCTGATAATATCTTTAGTTTCATCATAAAAAGTATCCTTGTTTTCTGTTGTAGTATCAACTGATTGCCATTTTCTATAATAATCTATAACCAAACTGTTGATTAAATCCATACTTGTTAAATATATATTAGTTAATGTTTTTAACTTTGTATTATTTTTAAAATCATTATACAAAAAATCATTTTCACGCTTTAAATGAAGTCCTAACAATTTCATAAAATGTTCAAGTAAAATATCCACATTATAACAATCACAAGTTTCATTTGATAAAGCATTGCTTAAAGAATTCATAACTTTTTTAAGTTCTTTATGTTCTTTTATTGATTCGTCTATTTGTTTTTTAATAATTTCAAGTTTTTTATCAGTTTGCCCTGAATTTAACAATACACCTGAAAATCCTTCTTCAAAAGAATAAACAGTTTCATCATTTATTATTGCCGTATCCATATAAACATCATATTGATGTATAGCAAGTTCTTCATAAGTAAAAAATTTACCATTTAAATCATCTTTTAATTCTCCAACTAGCTTTTCTTTAAATTTTACAGCAGGAGTTAATTGATAAGTTAGACCATTTTGTAATTTTAACTTCAAGTTTTTATCTAAATTTCCTTTTTTACTTCTTTCTAAATTTTCAAGAAGGTCATTTTTTATAAAAATCTTACTTCTGTCCTTATTGGCCATATTAACCCCCGCTAAGCTATTCTAGTATTATAAAATATCTAGTGTAATAAATCAATTTAATTTATGATATTCTATACTTATAATATAACCTAATATCTATAGCAATCATAAATATTGATTGTAACACCTACTGCTTTAAAGATAAAACAATTTGTAATAACTGATCTGTTGTTTTAATAATTTTGGAATTTGCTTCAAAAGAACGCTGAAATTCAATTACTTTTATCATTTCTTCATCAATACTAACACCACTAATTGATTCTCTAAAGTTATTTAATTGTTCCTCTTTAGATGTTTCTACCTCAATATAACTACTATTTTCTTTTTTATCATTTCCAATTTGGTAAACTAAGCCTCTAAAATATTGATTAAATGTTTGACTATTTCCATTCATAGTTAAAGAATTTTGTAAATTTATTAAATTTAAAGCCGTTTCATTATTACCTTGTACTACATTACCATTTATATCTAATTGAGAAGAAGTAGCAATTCCGTCTGGATTATCTAAAACAGCAATTGATAAATCAATATCTCTTGCAGCAAAAGCAGGAGAAACTAAAGTTGCAAAAAAATTATTTCCTGTTGTTGAATTTAAATCATAACCTGTTTGATGTATAGTATTTACCTGATTTGTAAACTCAAATGCAAGTTGATTTAGATCCGTTTTGTATCCTTCTAAAGTAGTATCTCTGACATAAATAAGGCCTCCTAATTCCCCACTATCAATAATATTTGTTATATCCGTTTCTTGACCATTTGGCCTGATATGATGAATTTCCATTAACCCATTTGTTGAGATATGGCCTTTTAAAGTATTAAAATCACTTCCTGTTACTAAAGGAATACCATTGCTTGTTAAAATATTTGTATATCCCTTTTCATCAGTAAAGACATTCACTCCAATTAATTCTGAAATTCTTTTAACAGAAGCATCTAATTGGTCTCGCATGTCATTAGCATTTGAAGGCAATGATTCACTACCATGAATCTTTTTATTTAAGGTAGCAATATTTTCTGTTAATTGGTTTATTTCGTCAACTTTTCCTTTTATGTCAATATTTAGACCTTTTTGCAAGTCAAAAATATGGTTATAATCTTTATGAAACATTGTTGTAAGTTGCTCTGATTTTTCTAAAACATCCATTCTTAATGTTGTATCAGAAGGATTATTTGATAGCTCTCTCCATGAATTAAAAAATTTATCCATAGATTTTGATATAGAATTTCCATTATTTTCATTAAAATACATTTCTATATCTCTTAACACTGATGATTGAGAAGAAAATTCCCCTAAGATTGATTTTTGACTCACAATTTGCCTTTCCAATAAAGGGTCTAAGGCTCTTGTTACAGATTCTAACTCTATACCTTGACCTAGTTGTCCATTTCTGATTATTTCGGGTCTATTTGTTTTAAAAGAATTTCTTTGACGAGTATATTTATCATTATTAGCATTTGAAATATTATGTCCAGCAGTGTGAATTCCTGTTTGAGAAGCAAATAATCCACTCCTTCCAATTCCAAGTATATCAATTAATCTAGGCATGATTCCTCCATTTAACATACTCTTGTTACTACAATATTATTTCCATAAACTAAAACTTAAATAAGGAAAAAAAAATGCTATATAATTGGGAGGAGGTTTTATGAAAACACTTATTTTTATTATATTTTTATTTCAATTAACAATAACAGCAAAAAAACTTGATATTGAACTATTTGGGAATATGACTAAAATTAAAGTAGCAATTAATAATGATACTCGCATAAAAGTAAAAGAGAATTACTTTAAAAGATATATTGACTTAGAAGTAAAAAATCCCCCTAAAAAATTTAAATCAGAAATACTAGCATATAATGATAACATTATAGATGACATTAAAGTATTAAAGGAAACTAAAAAATTACTATTATTTAGAATTTTTATATCAAAAATCAACTTTTTTTATGATTATAAAATAGAAAATAATTATTTTTCAATGCCTATTGGTTTAGGATTAAAAATAGTTCCATTAAAAACAAATCATAATTTAATATTTGTTCCATATTTTTTTAATATAGTATTGCCAGAACAAGAAGTTGAAAATCTTTCATTAGGACAAATATATTCTATAAATAAAGTTGCCAAAAAATATAATCAAATTATAGCTCTTTATAGTGAAAACAAGTATAAAAAGGCTAAAAAGCTTCTTAATTCTTTTATGAAAACTAATATTGATAGAAGTTCATTGACTCTTTTAAAATACTTAGATGCAGAATTAGATTTTAGATTAAAAAAAGAAAATATTAAAAATTGTACTGAATCAATTATAAAATTTAAAAAATTAATAAAAGAAAACCCAAGCAATTCTTATAACGACAGAGCTGTTGTATTTATGTACTTATGCTCAAAAGAAAATGATGCATTAAGTGATAGTAAAGAAATGATTAAAAAGATTATTAATGAATACACTGATTCTCCATATTATTATAGATTTCTATATGAAGATGCATTAAACGATTTTAGTAATGGTAAATATAAAAATTTTAAGTATAAATTAAGAACAATTATTAAAAGAAGTCCAAATAATGAGCTAAAGATTTATACACTTTATAAATTATATGGTTTTTATTTAAAAGAACACAATATTGCAGAAGCTTATGAATTAGTAAAAGAGCATTCAACGGAATATTCAAAATACACATCTTATCCTATTAGTCCCTATTATCTAATTGCTTATGGTGATAGTTTATTTTTTGAAAGAAATTTCGCTAAAGCGAGAAAAATATATGAAAATGTTATTAAATTAACTCCAAATATTTCTCTTGTAAAATATGCAAAAGTTAGAATTTCAGATACTTATTTGTATCAATATAATTATGATAAAGTAGAAAAATATTTTAAAAATAATGAAAAGTTTTTTCATGGTGAAGATATTGGAAGCCAATTGGCACAAATAAGAATAGATGAGTATGAAGGAAATTTTTATGATGATGATAAATTAACTCAGAAATTTAATATTATGCAACAGTATTTAACTGATTCTACATTAAGAGAAGAACTAATTTTTAGAGAAGCTCAGATTTATTTTTACAAAGAAGATTATTTAGTTGCATATTTAAAAATAAAGAAATTATTAAGTGATTATCCCAAAACAACATTAATGATAACTGCTAAAGAAATGATAGATAGAATAATATATGCAGTTTATTATACAGAATATAAATCAAAAAAATACACGAATATTTATCAAATTTATAGTGATGATTCTGAAATAATAAAGTTACATCAAGAATATTATAGTTTGACATACATTATAATCAACAGTCTTAATGAATTAGAACAATACAAAAAATTAACACAATTAATAAACTATATATTAACTAAAAAACTACCCTTTGTGTACGAAGAATACTTTTTATATAAATTAGCTTATGCATATTTAAATGAAAAAAAATTCTATAAAGCAATACATGTTTTAAATTATATAAAAATGAAGGATAAACGCTTTAAGTTTAATTATAGAAATTTTAGATTTTTAGGAGATTACTATTGGGCAAAAAATAAGTATAAAAATGCCATTAGAAATTATAATAAAGCATTGAAAAAACAAGAATTAGATAAAAAAGAAAAATTTAGAATAAATAATAAAATCGCAAATTTCTTTTTTAAAAAACGAGCATATAGTCCTGCTTTAAAATACTATATTAAAGCTCAAGAAATTAAAGAAAATCAGGAAATACTGCTTAAAACAGGTGAAATTTACTATTACATGGAAGAATATGATAAATCTATTATAATTTTAAACAAATTCTTAGCTAAATATCCTAAAACTGAGGAAAAATCTCATATCATTTATAAAATAGGTCTATCTTGGATAAGAAATGGATATTATGATAAAGGAATATTTATTTTAGAAAATTATATTAGTAAATATAACAAAAGGAGAAAAAAGATAAAAGAAAAGAAAAAAAATAACAATGCTATCTCAAGTAAGGATAAAGTGGTGACTAATACCACAAAAACTAATGATGATTTTTGGATAACTCAAATAAAAAATGTAATAAAACACGAAAAATATAAGCATAACTTAAAAAAACTAAAAGAAATAAAAATTAATAGGAGTGGCTTATGAGTTTAAACAATAAACTATTTGATAATTTAATCAATACTGTTGGAAAATCTCTTGATTTAAGAGTAAAAAGGGAAAATATCATATCTTCTAATATCTCTAATATTGATACTCCAGGCTATACTCCTATGGATATTTCATTTGATAAACAACTCAAAGAATTATTAGATAAAAATAAAGATAATGAAGTTAATATTAATTCAACAGATCAAATGCATATTACAGATGAATTAAATATTGATGAAGTTGAAGGTGAATTATTCTTTGACCCTCATGCAAGCCCAAATAACGATAAAAATACTGTTGACCTAGACCAAGAAATGTCAAAACTATCAATAAATTCGGTTTTATATAATGCACAAGTAACTGTTTTAAATAAAAAACTTGCCTTGCTAAAATATGCAGCTACTGACGGTGGCAAATAGGAGGAAATATGAATCTTTTTACAGCATTCAGAATATCACATGACGGTTTGAGCTCTCAAAGAACTAGGCTTAATACTGTGGCGAGTAATTTAGCTAATATTAATACTACAAGAACCAAAGAAGGAGGCCCTTATAAAAAGAAAATGCCTGTTTTTGAAGCTAATAAACTAGAAGAAATTTTTCCTGAAGGAGAAGATGCAAATATGGGATTTAATGAATCTATGTTTGATACAGATTTAAACGATGTAGATGAAGAAAATTCTATTTCTTCGGTAAAAGTTAACTCTATAGAAGAAGATAAAAGACCTCCTAGAATGGTATATGAACCAGATCACCCTGATGCTAATGCAGATGGTTATGTAGCTTACCCAAATATTGACCCTGTAATGGAAATGGTAGATTTAATTTCAACAACAAGGTCTTATGAGGCTAATGTATCAGTTGTTGATTCTATTAAAAAGATGGCAACACAAGCAATTTCAATTGCAAGGTCTTAAATTTCAAGCCCAAGTTCCGTTCCTTCTTTAATTGCTCTTTTAGCATCAAGTTTTGCTGATTTCTTAGCTCCTCCTATTGAGTAAGTGGCAATATCTTCCATATTTTCTAATTCTTCAAGATATGGATTATAACTCTCCTGACCAGAACAAATCAAAAGAGTATCTATTTCTAGTTCTCGCTTTTCATCGTTTACTGTTATATAAAATTTATTGTTTTCTATTTTATCGTATGAAACTCCAGCAATCATTTCTACACCTTTTTTTTGTAAAAATGCTCTATCTATCCAACCTGTTGTTTTTCCTAAATCAGAACCTACTTTTCCCTTTCGTCTTCTCATTAGATACAGTTTTTTATCTGATATTTTAAACTCAGCTTTTGTTAAAGAACCTCTATTTTTATATT
>JAMOQH010000154.1 GCA_027064085.1 bacterium
ATTCCATACTCTTAGTGAACCATTTAATTTTAATAAAGCAGTAAAGTTTTCTTCATCAGAATCTATATAAATTTTATTTATATCAAATTTACCATCTTCTTTAGTTTCTGCAAGAATAGTTCTAAACACCATTATGTCTAAATCATTTAATTTGATATGAAATCCTGATTTTTCCGCTTTGTCAAGCCTATAGCCACCAATAGCAAATCCGCCTTTATCATTATTAGCTTTATCAAGCCTGTAACCACCAATAGCAAATCCACCTTTCTTATTCTGATCTTTACTATAATTAACAGAAAGCTTAACTCCAGAGCATTCTTTACCAAAACAAAAATTTCCATTATCAGTTGTTTTTGTTTTACCATTATCAACAGGATCATCATTAGGCTCTTGTTCTATGGTAATTTCGGCACCAGGAACGGGTGCTCCAACATTTTTCTTAGGAATACACTCATAAGTATCTAATTGTCCTGATATCTCTAAACTATATTTTGAATCCTTAACTTCTTTAACCCCTAAAAGCTCTACATCATTTTTATTATCTGTAAATAATGAATTTTCTAATATAATATCATTTAAATCAGTTGTTACTTTTATACCCTTTTCATTTGTTACAGATATTGTAACATATTTAGTTCTTCCTGGCCTTTTTCTAAGTACAACATCATCATTAGTTATTGTTAATCTTACAATACCAGTTAAATTTTCCTTATCTATCTCAAATTTTCCATCTTCATCTGTTTTAACAAAATCAATCAATTTTCCATCATTACTTACTAAGTTAACAGTAATATTTGACATATCATGTTGACAACTACCATCAATACACACCTTGCTATCAGAACAATATCCATCTAATACATCTTTTGAGCAAACAGCAGTACAAACCCCATCTACACACTGTTGTCCATCTAAACAACTCCCCGTTAAATTAGTTTTGGAGCACTTAGTGGACTCCTCTTCTTTAGATATTGAATTATCTGTTCCACATGACATAAAAACTAATGTTAGCAACATAAAAAAAATAACATTCTTCATTAGAACCTCCTAAAAATAAATAGTAACCAATAACTTCTTTTACCAGTATCTCAATTTTTGTCAAGTTTCAAAGTATATTTTTTTACATAAAGTACAATATTTAAACACAAATCCTATTTTTTTAACTTTAATGGATTTACCAAATGTAATAAAACCGGTAATAAGAATATATCAGCAAGTAATGCTGTAAGCATGGTAACTGAAGTTAATATTGAATAATGAATTATTGCAACAAATTCAGAAAAAATCAGTGGACTAACACCTAAAATTATCAATACCGAAGTAAAAATAATAGCTCTTCCTGTTCCAAACATTGTTTTATTGATTGCAATTTTATTACTATCAGTTAAGAGAACTTCTTCTTTATATCTTGTTAGAAAGTGTATTGAATCATCTACTGCAATACCAAGAGCAATAGAAAATATTAATACAGTTGATGTCCTAACAACAATACCAGTCATACCCATAACTCCCATAGTTACAATAATTGGAAGAGTATTAGGTATCATACTTAAAAGCCCTATCTTTACAGATTTTAACATTATTATCATAATAATAGTAATAAATATAAATGCAACACCAAGAGAGGTTAACATATCTTCAATGATATGACTTAACGCTCTATAGGCTACATAATTTCCACCTGTAATTTCTACTTTTACAGAAGGAGGAAATAATTTTTTAATTTGCTTTCTAAATCTTTTAATAGTTTTAAAAAACACCTGCAATCCAACATCATTTTGAGCAAGTGAAATTCTAGCTGTATTACCATCATCCGAAACCAAGTGTGAAATATCATTTTTACCATCTTCAGTATCTTTTAGCCTCTCTAAATATGATAAAATTAAATCATTGGCTTTAATTCCATCTGAATCTTGTGGTATTTTATAAAATTTTTCATTACTTGCATTTGCTGCCCAATAACTTTCTTTAATATAATCAGAAACCATACTTACCGTTCCTATTTCAGGCTCAGATTTTCGTATATATGATTTAAATTCATCCATTGCCTCTAGAACATTTGCTTTCAATACTCCATTTTTATGTTTTTTGTCTTTAGCTGTTATATTAATTTCAATTGGTAAAACTCCAGTTAAATTCTTTTCTGAAAATTTTGTATCTTTATAAACTTGATTTGTTGATTTCATCTCTTCAAGCATTCTTGTATTTACATTTATTTTCGTTATAAAAAATATTGATATCAATAAAATGCCTACAAATATTGCTATTACTAAAAATGGCTTATTTTCATTTATATGATTAATAGCATCTAAAAACCCTGTTGAAATTAAACTTTTTTCTTCAATATCTTTTTCTTTATCTCCTTTTGTAAATTTAGGTATGGGTAGTAAAAATAATATACCAGGAAGAAGTAACATAATAAATATAAAAGATAATATTATTCCTATTCCGGAATAAACACCTAACCTTTCTATTATATCTATTTTGGCAGTTAAAAGAGAAAAAAATCCAATCGCAGTAGTAAAACTAGTTATAAAACAAGCTTTAAAAAGCTCTACAAATGTATCAATGATTGCAGTTTTTTTGTCTTTATTACTAACATTAACTTCTCTATGATACCTATGTATTAAATGTATGGTATCAGAAAGCCCAATTACTAAAATTAATGTTGGAATAATATTATTTACAATATTTAAACTTTCATTGGTTAGCTCCATAATACCAAAAGTTGCAATTGCGGCAAAAGATACAACCGTTAGAGGTAAAATAACACCATGAGCCTTTCTAAAAATAAATAATAATATTATTCCCATTACTATTGCAGAAAGTCCAAAAAAGAAAAACAAATCTTTAGATATAAACCTAGAATACTCTCTCTGAGAAATAGGCACACCAACTATAGCAAATTTCACATTTAAATCTTTAACTATTTTAGAATTATTTTTTTGGTAATCTTTATAAATTTTCTCTATTTTATTGAGAATAGGAGTTCTTTCTGGCTCCAAAATAAAAACATCATTTAATTTAATAGCAATTGCTGTTGTTGTTCCATCTTTTGAAATCAACTGCCCTTTGTATAAATGGTGCTTTAACATTTTTTTCTTAAGTTCATTTAATGGTTTCATGTCCGTTTTACTAAATTTATTTAAATCACTTTTTGATATAAATGGAGAAATATAAATACTATCTATACCATCATCATCAACTTTACCATAAATATTTTTAACATTAACTATAGAAATAACTCTTTCTATTGGATTAACTAATTCTCCAACTTTAGATTCAAAAATAGACTTAACAACATCTTTATCTTTATTCTCATCCGAGAAAAAATCATCTTCATCATCTATAATTTCTTCTTCGTCTAAATCATTTTTATTTTCTTTTTTTTGAGTTTTAATGTTTTCATTAACTATTTTTGCAATATCAGAATCTTTATTTTTTCCATATCCCTTAAAATCTCTTTCTCTTTCATCCGTATCAACTTTTAACGGAGGCCTTTTAATTTTAATTTTTTTAATATCAGTAACCATAGTATCAAGCATAGTTAAAAATGCTGGAGTAAAAATTTTATCAGATTTCAGTACAATTAAAACAGTATTATCATCATCACCAAAAATCCTTCTATGTTGCCCTAAAAAATCAATTGTAGGATCACTTGATATAAATAATGACCTTGTAGAAAAATCCATAACAATATCTTTAGCTTTATAGCCTAAAAACATTACAATAGAAAATACTGTAAGTATAACTAAATACCTAAGTTTTATGATTATATTAAAAAATTTTGCCATTATAATTCCTCTTTTTTATCTTCATATAATAAGCATGAAACAAAATGTTCCTCTTCTAGCTCTTTAAATTTTGGCTTTTTTTGGTAACAAATATCTTGTACAAAAGTACATCTATCTAAAAAAACACATCTATTTTCAACCGGCTTTCTTTTTACCTTAAATAACTGCAAATAATTTTCTATGTCATCGATATCTTTATCTGTTTTATTAAATAATAACTCAGTATATGGATGTAACCCCATTTCAGAAAACCGACTTTTAGGAATAATTTCTATCAAATTACCTTTATAAAATACTGCAAGCCTATCAACTAATTTTAAAATCAACTTTAAATTACTAGAAATTAATAAAATTGAAATATTTCTTTTCTTTTTTACTTTTCTAATTAATTGAATTGTAAAATTAAGCTGAATAGAATCTTGTTGGCTTAATAATTCATCAATTACAATAAATTCGGGGTTTAAAGATAAAGCTCTAGCAAACATTAACTTTTTTAAATTAATTAAATTCAAATCCTCTGCAAGTTTATATAAGTATTTTTCCTTTAATGAAACTTCTTTCATTAGCTTTTTTACATTATCTAATATCTCTGCTTTTTGCTTATATAATTTATGAGAAACTATTGGTTCTGAAATAATTTGATAAACAGTCATTTTCAAATTTAACACTGTTTTGGGATCTTGAAAAACTATTTGTAATTTTTTTTTTAGCTCCCTTTGATTATATTCCAAAAATTCTTTATTTTTATAATAAATTTTTCCACTATCAGCACTACTTAAATTAACTAATATGTTTCCAAGAATTGACTTTCCACTACCGCTTTCACCAACTAAACCTATCATTTCTTTTTCATAAATATTGAATGATACATTGTTTAGTAATTTTGTTTTATTAAAGTAATTTAAAAATAAAACTTTATCTTTTTTAACATATTTTGTTAATTTATAAATTGAAATAAGAGGTTTCATTTACTCTTCTGTTTTAACAACAACTCCATCAATAATACTTGTTGCAGCATCTAACAATTGTTTAATTTTTGATTTTTGAAGTTCAATTTCTTTAAATTTATCAGCATTTTCAGAACTTCTTTGTTCTAGTATGATTATTTTATCTTGAGCCTCATTAAATTTTGAATTTAATTCATTATGTTCATTCGTTAATTGAGTAAAATCATTTTTATATCTATCTAAATCAACTTCTAAAGATTGTTTAGCTGGAAGTAACACTTCATTAATTTCTTTATTACTATTTTCAAGATTAATTTTTAATTCGGAAATTTCTTTTTCATAGTTATTAACTTTTTCTGTTAATGATGATAACATAATATCTTTATCTGACAGCTCATTTTGTAATTTAAGTTTTTCATTTGTTAAAGAATCTTTCTCCATACTTAAAGATGTAAAATCATTTTTTAATATTGATAGTTCATTCTCGGTATTGGCAATTTTTTTTCTATAGCCAGAAATTAAATCATCTTGATCTACTATTTTTAATTCTAAGGTATTACAATTATCTTTTAAATCTAAAACATCTCTCTCTTTAGAATTATAAAGCTCTTTAAATTCAATAATTTCCCTTCCTTTTTGAGTTAACTCCTGCTTCAATTTTAAAACATCTCTATTTGAGCTAGAGGCATTACTTGAATTACTAGCTTCTTCTAATAATTTATTTAAATCGGCAATTCTATTCATTTTGTTTTTATTTTCATCTTCTAGTTTAGATATTTTACTTTCTAATTCTGTTATATCAACAGAATTATCACTATTATCATTTAGCTTATTTTCTAATTCTGTTATTTTTTGTTTTAATTCTTGAATTTTATCATTTTTCTCATTAATTTCTTTAGTTGATATTCCAGTAGATAAATTTTCATTTATATTATTTGCAACAGAAACTTCTTCAATATCTAAATCAATGCTTCCCTCATCTATGTCCAACTCTCTTCCTGTTGATTCAATATCTATATCTAGACTTTTCTCTTCTGCATCATAGCTTAAACTATCTGAGCCTAAGTCATCTTCTAAACTATCTGAGCCTAAATCATCTAAAATATCATCATCTAAACTATCATCTCCTAAATCATCTAAAAGATCATTATTACTTAAGCCATCACTTTCTAAGTCACCCAAAATATCATCATTTAAATCATCATTTAAATCTCCTAAAATATCATCATCACTTAAGCTATCATCTCCTAAATCAATATCTCCAAAAAAGTCATCATTGTCATCACTGCTTCCCGCTAAAGGATCTTCAAGCAATACAAAAATTCTTTTTACGATTTCATCATGAGATAAAGGTAAATGAAGATACATATTTGCAGCAGTTGGAGTTTCTTTATGTTTATCAAACTTATCTTCTGATGATTTTTCAGAAATAATAACCATAGGGATATCTTTAAATGCATCATTCTTTTTTATTCTATTACAAATTAAAAATCCATTTACACCTTGCAAGTCAATATCTAAAATAATTAAGTCAAATTTCTGTTTTTTTAATAATGAAAATGCCTTTGAGCCCTTTAAGTCTTCAACTATGTTTTCAACACCTTTTGCTTTTAACGCATCTTTTATTCCTTTTCTTAAACTATCATTACTTTCAACTAATAAAACACTATACATAATAACCCCTAAAAATCATAATTTAAATCATAAAATAAAACAGCTCAAGTTGTCAAATATAATGAACTAAATTATCAAATTGTTTTTAAAAAAGCCTTATTCCTTATAAATTTTCAAAATTATTTATGATAAATACTCTTTTTATTGTAACTTAAAAAATTTTTTATGAATATAAGTTAAAAATATATCATAAATAGCTTTTTCGTCTATCATTTTATTGTTTTTTAATAATTCTTGATGCTTTTCTATTGTTTTATTATCATTTCTAACTATTGGGCCAGTTAAAGAATTTTGAATATTTTGATTATTTTTTAAATTTATAAAAACATCTTCAAAAAGAGGAAGTAGAATATTTAAAGCATTATTTTCATCAATATTTAAATTTTTTATTACCTCCACCGAAGATTTAACTAGAGCAGTTGAAAAATTATTAATCATTACAGACGCTAAATGAAAATATTCTTTATCACGACCATTTATAATTATATATTTTGGGGATATTTGTTCAATTATAGGCTTAAAAAGCTCTATTAACTTATAATTATCACTTTGTAAGCTAAAATAATGCTCTTTTAAGCGTAATAAATCGTTTTTATAGTTTGTTATGCTCATCATTGGATGTATTGATACTATATTTTTTTGTTCTATATATAAAGCACCGGAAAAGTGAAGAAAAATGACATCATTTTTTATAACACATTCCGAATTTAATAAACTTATTATATCCAAGATGTAATCATCAGGAGTAGAAATAATAATTAAGTCACTATCTATTTTATTGGGAATTTCATTTAATATTTTAAAGTCTAAAAAACTACCCTTCTCATTTTTATCTATGATATTATCTAAAGTGAAATTTAACTCTTTTTTGAATATACTAGTAAATATTTTACCAACTTTACCTAAACCTATTACACTAAATGAATTAATTTTTAAATCTTTTTGCATTATTTTTTATTTTCTTTATCATTTAACTTTCCTCCAGCTTCAATAACAATTTTAGAAAGTTCTTTAAATGATTTTGCCCCACTATATGATTTACCATTAATTACATAACCAGGAGTTCCTCTAACACCTACTTTTAGCCCATCTCTAATATCTGATTTAACCGCATTTATAATCTTTTTAGATTTAATACAGGCTTTCATTTTTTTAGGACTTATTTTTAATTTATCAGCATAAACCATTAAATTATCTAAATCTAAATTTTTTCTATTTGAATGAAGTAAATCCGCTGCTAACCAGAATTTATCTTCTAATCCCGCACATTTTGCAAAAAAAGCTCCATTACAAGCATGTTTATGAAATTTTTTCTCCCCAAGTAGCATATTACACTTATTATCAAGAGGAAATTCTTTTCTTATTAGTTTAACATTGTTAAATTTATTAATTACTTTTTTGATTGTCCCCTCAAATCTCTCACAATAAGGACATTCATAATCAGAATATAGTATAATTGTAACGCCTGGCTTATCACTACCAGCAATTCCTATTAATTTTTCTTTATTAAATTTACCATTTTTATATTCACTTGCAGTTAATGAAGATATTTCTTTATGAGCCTTACTAAAAACTTTATAAGATGGCACTAAAACGGCAAATATAATTACCACATAAATAGGAATAATACTTATGGATATATCAAAAAAAGATTTAATATTATCCTTCAAGCAAAACCTTTTTGTTTCGTCATGTTTAAACTTAAACACTGAAAGTAATACTAGCATAAAAGAAATCCAATTAACAATATAAGTCCCTATACAAAAAACACATAGAGCATCTATTTTTAATTTTGCAATTACAAAAAAGTAAATACTTCCAATAGAAAATATAAAAAAGAAAAATAATAAAGATGAATAAAATCTTTTACTCTTTTTTGCCGTAATCATAAAAATTAAAACAAGTAAATATCCTAAAATACCTATTGATGCAACAGGAACACCCAAAATACTAGAATATTCACTGTCAGCAACTTTACTACAACTAATTTTAGAATTAAAATCACATTCAGGAACATAATTTGGGTCAAATTTAACATTATAATCAATTTGTAATAAATGAATTGAAATTCCTAAACCAACAATCATTAAAATAAATACTATCCAATAAACTGTCTTTTTATTCATATTATGCCCCTATAATCTTTGTTACCATAATTTCCATTTGATAAAATGAAATTGCTCCTCCAAATTTAATCAAAGGTTCATATTCCAGTAAAATCTCATATTTTTGTAACAATCTTTTAAAAGAAATATTGCTTTTTTGTGATTTTATTCTTTTTTGGTCAAAATAATTCAATGATGATGACCTTGCTGCATCTGCAAATGAATATCCTTTTAATTTATAATAATGATATAATAGTATTTTTTGAAATTGAGAATGTAATAAAGCATAAAATTTAATTAACTCCCCTTGTGGGGTATTTTCAAAATATTTTTTTAAAATTTCAATACTTAGAGATATGTTATCTTCTAAAATTAAATTTAATAAATCAAACACACTATAACTATTTTGAGCATAGGAAATATCCAACACATCATTTAAATTAATTTCATTTTCAGGAGGAACACCGTTTATAAGTTTCATTAACTCATTTTCAGCTTGCATATAGTTATTATCAAGATTTTCAAGAAGTGTAAAAATTGCATCATTAGAAATGCTTCGATTTTCTTTTTTTAAAAATTTTAAAATAAATCTTTCAATATCAGAAGAAGTTGGAGCTTTTAAACCTAAGATATTTTTACTATCAAAAGCTTTAAAAAACTTCTTTTTTAATTTATCCCTTGAGAGAAATTCACTACTTATAAAAACTAAAAAAGTTTTCTTTTTTTTAGATAGAAGAGGAAGTAGTTGAGTTAACTTATTGTAATCTATTTTTTCAATTTTATTAATCACTACAACTCTTTTTTTAGATAAAAAAGGAGATTTATAGAAACTATTTATTATATTTTCAGTATCAAAACTTTCATCATCAAAATAATCAAAATTAAAATCAATATTTTTATTATCTATTAAAATTTTTTGCAATTGCTCTTTAAAATCTTTTAATAAGTATGTATCAGAACTGTGGATTAATAGTGCAGAAGGTAGATTCTTAGCAACTTCTTTTAAAAATTTTGTTAACACTATTCAATAGAACTATCTTTATCTGTTTTTTCTAGTTTATTAACAAAAGATGCTTTTAATTTTAACATTCTACTAAACTTAGCACCTTTTTTATCTTTAATTTTCAACATATCAGGCTTTTTAAAATCACCATTAATCATCATATCTGAAAAATCATAGAATTTAACATCATCTTTTTTAGCAAAAAGAGATAATGACATTAATAAAATAAACATTATTGATAAATATTTCATAATAAAACCTCACAAAATCATTCTATTATTACATAAGAAAATAAATATTTCAACTATTACTAACGATTTTCTAAAAAAAGATATGTAAACCTTAGAATTAAATAAATTATGCTATAATAAAGAATAGTTCGGTTACCCAAAAAAATAATTTAAGAGTTGTGGTTTTGCGTATATTTGGAAAATATAAAAACTAACAAAACTAAAACAAAGTTGAAAAAATTCCTTCTATCTGTTATATCTTAAAGCTATTAGATGATGAGGTAAAAAATGATAATGAAATTAAAAGACTATTTTACAGCAGGTAATATTGTTTGTGGTGGAATATCTACTTTTTTAGTAATTGAAGGATTAAGACAAGGTAACGATTTTAGTTCTGCAAATGCAAATATAACAATCTCATATTTTAATTGGGCAGCATATTTTATTATGTTTGGTTGGATTTTTGATGTTTTAGATGGTGTCGTTGCAAGATTAACCAAACAATTTAATAAGTTTGGAGCAGAATTTGACAATATTGCAGATTTAGTAAACTATTCAATTGCTCCATCTGCATTAATTTATGGTTGGTATTCTTTTTTAGACCCTACAATTAAAGGTAAAATCATAGGAGCAGTACTTGCTCTAATGCCTCCCGTTTTTGGTTCAATTAGAATTGCAAGATTTAACATTAAAAGAATAGAATATCCAGGTATTTGGTTTGGCTTACCTAGACCTGCTTCGGCTTTTTTAATAGTGAATTTATTTGGACTTAGCTTTTTTACAAAAATCCCAGAAATTGGATATATTATTATTCCATTTATTTCAATAATGAATGTGGCGGTATTTCCATTTGTTGGACATCATAAAAGAAAAATCCCTAAATCATGGATAATGGTAGTTAGTCTTGTTGCAACAATTATTGTAAGTTCTTGGTTAGTTTCATTATTTACAAATTTTAATCACTTTTTTGATATTACATTTTTATTTTTCTCTTCATATTTTTTAACATATCCGGTATTGGTTTCTAAAGAAGAAAAAATAAAAATACAAGAGTTTTTAGCAAATTGGAAAACAGAAGAACAAAAATTATTATAAATTAAAGGATAAACATGTTTAAAAATTTTGTTATAAAACTAGTAAAATCAATTATAAAACATCACAGTCTTGTTACAATTATAACTATACTATTTACAATAATTACTTCTACAATTGCAATACAAAGATTTAAAATTAAAACATCATTAACCGCATTATTACCAGAAAACTCAGAATCAGTAAGAGTTTTACAAGAAGTAAAAAAAACAAAAGGTTCTACTGACAATATGATTATTATTTTAGAAAATAATAATACAAATAATTTGAAAGAATTTGCTAAAATTATTCATGACAAATTACTTGGAGACCCTTTAATATTAACAGCAGAATATCATAGAAATATCAAATTTATAAAAGACAGAATTTTATTTCATGTTCCTCTTAAAGACTTGGAAGAAATGGAGGTCAAGTTAAGAGAAAGAATATCCAAAACAAAATTTGATAAAATTACTGATATTGGCTTAGATAATGAAGATATAAATCCTGAAAAAACAGATAGTGAAGGAGATGTTCTTGATACAGAGGGCGACCCTTTTAAAAAAGATATGAAAAATAGAAAATTAGATAAGGATATTAAAGTAACATATAACGAAGATAAAAATGCTACTGAAGTTGAAAAAACATTAGAAAACTGTGATCCCGATACCGATGAAGATTGTGAAGATGATAATATATCTTTTGATACAGAAGGCGATCCTTTTAAAACAAAACTAAGTAACAACCCCAAAAAAGGAAAATATAAAAGAAAAAAAGAAGACAATGATTTTTTAGCATACTTAAATGACAAATTAAACACTTATAAAACTAGCCCTTATGCAAATGAATTTAAAGAATGGAGATTATCTCCTGATGGCCGAATATTGGTTATTATGCTTGTTCCTTCAAAACCAGCTGGAGATGTTGCTTATGCTAAAAATTTAAAATCTCATCTTCAAAAAATAATTAAAACATTAAAACAAAAACATCCTAAATATAAAGATATAAAAATTAATTATTCAGGCTCTTACATAACAACAGTTGAAGAGACTAGTGAAGTAAAAAAAGATGTGGTATCCTCAATTGGATTAAGTATATTTTTAATACTACTTGTATTATTTTTATATTTTGGAAAACTTAAATCTGTCTTAACAATTTTAACACCATTATTAATAGGTATGGTATGGACTTCTGGAATATTTTTTATATTTGATAGTTATTTAAATTTGATTGCAGCATTTATATTTGCAATCCTTTTAGGATTAGGAATTGATTTTGGTATTCATATACTCCATAGATACCTACATGAAAGACATAATAATAAAGATATTGAAGAAGCACTGCTAATAAGTATGACAGAAACAGGAAAATCAATTGTTATTGGAGGCCTAACGACTTCTGCTGCATTCTTTTCATTAATATTTGCAGATTTTAAGGGCTTTAGTCAATTTGGAAGATTAGCATCATTAGGAATTTTGTTAAATATTATTTCAATTTATGTAATCTTTCCAATATTAGTTATTTTCTTTGAAAATAGCTCTAAAGGATTTGGAATTAGGAGAAATTGGTATAAAATTATTTTTAGTAAACTATTCAAAACAATAAATCAAAATATTTTTATAAAAACTAAATTAACTATAGTTATAGTAACTTTAGCTCTTACGGGAGTTGCAATTACAAGGTTAATAGAAAAACCTGTTAAATTTGAGTATGATTTTAGAAAATTAAATAAAAAATCAAAAACTAAGAAAAAGCTAGTTAGAAGATATTCTTCTGCAACAAAATTATCTCTTTCTCCTGCGGTAATACTTACAACATCCGCCAAAGAAACAAAGGATATACATGATGTACTAGCAAAGTTAACAAAAAATCAAGAAGATTTGGTTAGACAACCTGCAATTTTTCCTATAATAAAAGAATATAATGTTGTTAAAACATATAATATGACAAAATCAATAGATACATTTGGCTCAATTTACTCTTTTTATCCTAATCACCAAAAAGAAAAACAAAAAGTTTTACAATCAATTAATAAAATGCTTACAGAAAGTAGAATTAAACATTTATCTCCTGACGAACAAAAATCAGTAAAAGAAATTAGACCATATTTACTTAGTGCTGTTCCATTTAAATTAGACGAACTTCCACAGTTTATAAAAAATATATTTAAAGATAAAAAAGGTAACTACGATAAAATGTTATTTTTATATGTAAAACTAAATACAACAAATGGAAAGAATGCAATTAAATTTGCAAATGAAATTCGTTCAATAAGAGTTAATGGTAAAAAATTAAAAGTTACAGCTCAATCTTTAATATTTGCAGATATTTTAATTTTAATTGTTAGAGACAGTTATAAAGTTACAATAATTTCATTTATTTTTGTACTTTTAATACTTTTAATTTTTAATAGGTCTATTAAAAAAACATTAATTATGATTATTCCTTTAATTCTAGGCTTACTTGCTACATTGTTTTTCATGTCATATTTTAATATAAAATTAAGTTTCTTTAACATGATGATTATTCCAACCCTAATAGGAATGGGTATTGATAATTCTGTTCATTTAATGCATGTATATGAAAATACAAAAAAATATAATATATATTTTGCATATAAAAATATTATTGGATCAATTACACTTTCTACCGCAACAACAATGATAGGTTTTGCAGGTCTTCTTACAGCAAATCACCAAGGTCTAAATAGCATAGGAGAATTAGCAATCATTGGCATGTCTTCGATGTGGTTTATGATTTTTATACCTATGCCTGCAATTTTACAATTATTAAGTAAAAATAAAGAAAATAATAATTCATAAATATTTACCTTTTTTAATTGAGCGATACTAAATAATATGATATAATAAATTTTATTTTTAGAGTATTATGGTTAAAATAATTGGTTTAACAGGCTCAATTGCAACAGGTAAATCTTTTGTATCCAATATTATCAAAAATGAATTACATTATCCAGTAATAGATGCAGATAAGCTTGCTAAAGAAATAGTTGAAATAAATAAACCAGCTTATAACGAAATAGTTAAAAATTTTGGAGAAAATATAATAAAAAAAAACAAGGAATTAAACCGAAAAACTTTAAGAGAGATTATCTTTAATAATGTAAAAAAAAGGAACCTTTTAAATAAAATTACTCATAAATATATAAAAAAAGAATATCTTAAATTAGTAGATTTTTATAAATCACAAGGGAATAATTTAATTTTTTACGATGTCCCCCTACTCTTTGAAGCAAAACTACAATCACAATTCTATAAAATTATAGTTGTTTATATTACACAAGAATTACAAATAGAAAGATTAATAAACCGTGACAATATCTCACAAAAAGAAGCAATTAAAACAATAAATTCTCAAATAAATATAGAAGATAAAAAAAATATGGCAGATTTTGTCATAAATAATAGCAAAACTAAAAAAGAAACATATCAACAAATTAAAAATATTATAAATATCATAAGGGAGTATTAAATGAAAAACATTGCTTTTTTAACAGGCTTACCACATTTCTTTGCATATAAACTCTTAAATAAAATTCTTGAAGATGATTTCTTTATAAAAATATTTGTTTTGATTAAAAAAGAGCATACAAAAAAACTACAAAACTATATAAATAAAAAACTTTCAGCATCTCAAGGCTCAAGAATAGTAATTTTAGAAGGAGATGTTATTGCAGTAGATTTAGGTTTAAGTGGCGAAGAATACTCTATAGTAACTAAAGAAACAACTCATATTTATCACATGGCAAGTAGATATTTTTATGGCATGGATGAAACAATTGCACATAAAGTAAATGTTATTGGAACAAGGCATACAATTGAACTTGCCGTTAATACTAAAAAATTGGTGAGATTTAATTTCTATTCTACAGCTTTTGTATCAGGTAATAAAGAAGGCGTAATTATGGAAGATGAACTTACTCTTCCTAAAAAGTTTAATAATCATTATGAAAAGACAAAATATGAAGCAGAAAAACTAGTTAGATCATTTATAAATAAAATTCCAACAACTATCTATAGGCCTAGTATTATTGTAGGAGATAGTATAAATGGTAAAATTGATAAATTTAAAGGGCCTTATTATTTAATTAAATTATTTATGTACTCCAATTTAATACTACCTATGCCAAAAAATGGAAAAACTCCAATTAACATTGTGCCTATAGACTTTGTCATAAATTCACTTTATTATCTATCTTTAAACCCTAAAGCCAAAGGAAAAACATTTCACTTAGTAGATCCAAATCCAATAACAGTAAGGCAAATTGCAGATATTTTATCAACTAAAGTAGATAAAAACAAAAAATATCATACAATTGGTACAACTTCATCACTAATTTTAGGTATAATTTTTAAAATACCAATTTTAGATAAATTATTAATAAATCAAAAAACCGCATTCGAATTTTTATATCAAAATAAAACATATAGCACAATAAATACTCTTGAATTACTTGATGGAACAGGCATAAAATGTCCTCCTTTTAATACTTATGTAGATAGTTTACTCAAATACTTAAAAGAAGTACAACAAAAAAGGACAAATAATGATGGAATTGTATTACTTAAAGAAAGTGATGTTTAGAATTTATTAAACCCACTCAAAAAGCTTCATCCAATCTTTAACTTGCTCTTCATTTTGATAACCATAATAGGTTTTTAAAGTTCTACCATCTTCAATAAAAACTAAAGTTGGTGCTCCTTTAACAGAATACTGAATTGCCTTATCGTAATGACTGTAAATATTATAATTATTAATTATTAAATCAGAATACTCTTCTTTTATATTTGATAAAACATTTTCTTGATGCACACAAGAACTACAAGTTGGTGATACAAATTGAATAATTTCTTTTACCATTTTATTACCTCTAAACAAGAATCAAAACTCCATTACTAAACAATTTGTATATTACTTAAATTTAAAAAAAAATCAATCCAAATTTTTCATTATAGCTTCTCTAACTTGCTCCATAAGCATTGGAATATCATCTACCGTTAGCCCCTTTGTTATAATTGGTTTTCCATAATGTAAAGATATTTCACCATCTTGCATTCTCCAAGAACCATAAGGTAATATATAATCTGAATTATTAATAGAAACAGGAATAATTGGAGCCCCTGATTTTATAGCTAAATGAAAGGCTCCTTTTTTAAATGGAAGCATTTTTTTCGTTTTAGCTCTATGCCCTTCGGGATACATAACAACAGAATCTAAACCATTTTGTAATCTTTCAACAGCTTTATCTAAGGTTTCTATTGCTGTTTTTTTATTTTTTCTATCTATTTCAAAAATACCAACATATCTCATTGTTTGCCCAAAATATGGTATTTTAAATAAAGATGATTTTGCAACAAATCTAATAGATTTTGGTGCAGTAGCAAACATCGCTAATACATCTGCCATAGACCTATGGTTTGCTAAAAAGAGTACATTTGGATAATTAGGCTCTAATATACTTTTATCTTCTATAAAAGTCTTAGTTTTAACTTTAACTAAGCCTCCATTTCCAAATCTATCTAGTATTTTTTTATATACTTTATTTTTTTTAGTTTCATCAATATTTAAAATACTAGAAACAAGACCTGTCCCCCACAAGGCGTTCAAGACCATAATTGTATTTGTTGTAAAATAAGACAATTTCGTTGCATAAATAATTTCTTTTCTAATATTCAAAATAATCTCCTCACTCAATTACCTCATAATAAAACAAATTGGATTATAACTATAATTTAGTGATAAGTCTAGAAAAAAATCACGATTCCAACAATTTAGTTATTTCTTGAATGAATAATTTCATACTATATGGTTTTGGAATAAAACCGACTCCATCTTGCCGTGTTATCTCTAAAACTCTTTTATCATCTCTATAACCAGAAGAAACTATAATTTTTATATTTTTACTGAGCTTTTTTAATTTATAAAAAACTTCTCTACCATCCATTTTAGGCATATCCATATCTAAGATAACAAGAGAAATATCTTCTTTATTCTGTTCATACAATTTTAATCCATCAATTCCATTTAGAGAAAACATAACATTAAAACTAAAGTTTTTTAATATTTCAGAAGCAGTTTTTACAATTAATAACTCGTCATCAATAATCAAAATAGTTTTATTTTTTGCATCGTAAGACAATAAATCAATTGCCTTTTTATTTTCTATAGCCTCACTACTATATATAGGTAAATATATCTTAAAAATATTCTTTTGATCCAATTCAATATAAAGTTTTCCATTTTCGTGTTCAATAATCTTTTTCAAACTATCAATATCTAAATGGTTATAACCATTTTTAACATCATCAGATATTTTTATTTCCCAATAATCAGTATCATTTAAAGAAACTTTATCTAGTTTTATTTTAATATTTCCAATTTGTGTTTTTTGGGTTTCTTTTATTACAGTCATTAAATTATACGAATTTACAAGAATACTTAAAAATAATTGTGTTATGTGGTAATGTGACACGAAAACAAAACACTCCTCTTCTAGTAAATTAACTTCAATATTAATATTTTTGGTAAATACTTTTTTTAAATCTTCTGTAATACTTAAAATAAAACTATTTAGTTCTATCTTTTGTTTCTTATCATCATATTTTTTTGATAAAATTAAAAGTCTTTCTATCATTTCTAGTATTCTATTCATTGATTTATCAACAAAAGAAAATCTTTCACTTAATTGCTCAAAAACATTTAAATCTGATAAATTTTCTTTAATTAAATCTATATTTCCTTTTAATATAGCTAACGAATTATTTACTTCATGAGTAAATCCAGAAGCTAAACTAGATAAAGTTTCCATTTTTTGAGCATAATATACCTTGCCTTCAATTTTTAACTCTTCTGTAATATCTTTTGCTACTCCTAATACTCCATCAAGTTTATTATTTTCATTAAAATATGGTTTTTCATCTAAATTTAAAACAACCCTTGAACCATCTTTTTTAAAAATCTCTATATTATAATTAACCTGTTTTTTTTCTGATAAAACTTGATAAATATTTTTATCAACATCATTATTTAATGGTGAATCTGTTAAATATTTTAAATAAGAACTCTTCCATTCATAATATTCATATCCTGTAATTTTTTTTACCGATGGTGAAATGTATTGAATTATACCTTGTTGATTATATCTATACAAAAATACATCTATATTTTCCAAAACAAAAGCTCTATCTTCGTTTAATTTCTGTATTTCAAATTCTCTTTCTTTCTTTTCTGTAATATCTCTTACAACAGCATAAATATTTATTGTCTTTTCAATCACAGGTATTAATAATACTTCACAATAAAAATTAGTTCCATCTTTTTTAGTATGAACCCACTCAAACCTATTTTGTCCATTTTTTATAGCCAATAAAATCATCCATTCTGCTTTTTTATATGATTTTTGACCATCTGGCTGAAATTCAGGAGATATGTCTGCAGGATGCAATCCTTTAAATTCATCATTTTCATAGCCAAACATTTTTAATACGGCATCGTTATAATGAATAAATGTATTATCATTAATAACCAATATTGCATCAACTGAATTATTAAAAAAGCCTTCATAATATTCTTTTAAGTCTAACATTAGTACTCCTTTTTTAATATGAAATCAGCATATTTTTTATCTTCTTTTAAAATATGATCTATTAACCATGTTACTAAAAATGTAATTAGCTCTTTACCAATAAACTCTTTTCCTATTTTTTTAGTAAACTCATCTATTTTATCTATAAAATTTTTATGTATTATTTTGTGAGCTAATAAGTCAGGATACTTATGCTTTAACATAAACTCTTCTTCTGATCTAAAATGACTAAGTGAAAAAACTCTTAAACGCTTTATGAAATGCTCTATTATTTCTGGCTTTACACCCTTTGTGAGAGCATCAAATAACTCATTTACAATGTTTATCAAATTTCTATGGTGATTATCAACCATTTCAATTCCAAGTTTATATTTATCAAAATCTTTTACTAAAGCCATAATCTCTCTTATAAAAGTTACTTTATGTATTCGGAACAATTATATCTTTTAATTAATTTATTTCAAGTTTTGGAATGATTTTTTTATTTTTTCTAAATATATATTAACTCCACTAGAAGTCAAAATGTAAATAACATTAGTTTTTTTATAAAATATGTTATTTATTTTCATTTTATCAGTAGAAATTTTTATTGATAAAACCTCAAATCCATTAATTCTATTAAAATTTTCTTCTAGAATAGATATTTTTTTATACTTCTTTTTGAGTCTTTTTATATAATCTTTAAAATATTCTTTTACCCCTAAATTGCTTTTTTCTAAAATAATCCCAATTACAGTACCCTTTTTTGAGATGAAAAGCCCATCTTTTTTTAATTTATAGTTATTAGGCACTAATAATTTATAATTATTTTTTTTATTTTTATACCATTCTAAAATTATTTTTTTATGTTTAGAAGTTTTTTGTTTTTTTATCCCAACAAATGAGATTGTTTTTTGTATATTAATTAATTTTTTTTTAGTTAGTTCAGAAATAGTTTTAGGATAAGCAACTGTTAAAACTATTTTTTCTCCATAAAGATTAAAAATAATACTATAAAACTCCATATTAATCTTATTTTTTTTAGAATCAAAATCGAAACTTCCTGTAAGTAATATCGCATTATATGAATCAAACAATTCATTCTTTTTAGAAATAACCTTATAATTATGATAGCCCTTTTTTAACTTATTAATCATTAAATCTACATAAGTTGATAAATCAATTAAAGATTCTTCAGATTGAATATTAATAGAACTACCATCTATTCCATAATAAAAGTTATTATCCTTTTTATGCCATGTACTAAGTGGTTCAAATGATAGTCCATAATCAGAAACAGCTATATTTTTAGACAATATAGAAAAACTTATTAAAAATAAAAAGATTATTAATTTCATATCATACTCTTAAATTTTTCAAAAAATAGTTTTAAAGCTTTTCCTCTATGAGAAACTAATTTTTTCTCATCCGGAGATAATTGAGCCGCAGACAATTTTAAATTTTCATCATAAAAAATAGGGTCATAGCCAAAACCATTATTTCCAATGGGCTCTTTTAAAATAATTCCCTTCCAAATACCTTCAAATTTATTAATTTGATTTTCTCCATTATAAAAAACTAATGAAGTTTTAAATCTTGCATTTCTATTTTTTTTTCCCTTTAACTTTTCTAAAAGGTAAAACATTCTATCTTGGTCATTAAAACTTCGTTTTCCAAATCTTGCAGAATGGATTCCAGGTTTCCAGTTTAATGCCTCTACTTCTAAACCACTATCATCTGAAATTGTCGGTAAATTAGAAATATCATAACCTGCTTTTGCTTTAATTAATGCATTCTCAAAAAAACTATTACCAGTTTCTTCAATTTCAGGTAAATCATAATTATATAAAGTTTTAATATTAATATTAAAACTTTTAAACATATTTTCAAATTCTTTGATTTTTCCCTTATTTTTAGTAGCGATAAGAATTGTATCATATTTGTTATTCATAATATACTCTCTTAGTTTTATAAAATTTTATTTATTTATAGAAAAATTCTCATATTCAATAATTGCAATATCCAACCAAATAGATATATCAATAAAAATATTAGCTCTTTGCTTATCATTATTAATAAAATCAGTTATTAAGGAATTCAATGTAAATAAACTATAACTTTTTGAGCTTTCAGAGTATAATTTTAGCTTTTTAATAATTGACATCGGAATATAGTTTACTCCTGAAATTAAGATATCATTAAAAAATGATTTTAAATCAATTAAATAACTTTCTATATCCAATCAAGCCTCTTTTTTAAGATTATAACTGTCTATTAATGTTTGTAAATTCTTTCCTCTTAAGTAATCTGAAATTAAGTTAGTCATATCAATCCACAATTCATGTGTTACACAATTTTTAGAAAATTCACAATATTCTGAAGCTTCTACACAAGGAGTAATCGCCAAAGGACCATCTAGAGCAATTACAATTTCTTCTAAAGTAATTTTCTCAGGTTCTTTTGATAGAATATACCCCCCTTTACTTCCCCTAATACTTTTAACCAATCCATTAACTCTTAACATATTTAATAAATTTTCTAAATATTTTCTTGATAATACTTGTTTTTCTGCAATATAAGAAGCCATTACAGGTTTGCCATTATATTGCAAAGCTATTTCTAACATTGCTCTTATTCCATATCTTACTTTTGTTGATAACTGCATATACCCTCAAATAAATCAATAGTTTAAACTAATACATCAATCAATTTTTGTCAAGTGTTTTAAATTTAAATAATTATTTTTTTGAATTTAGTTTTTCTTCTGCTTAAAAATCACAGAATTATATAACTCTGGATGTTTTCCGGAAATAGATTTATAAAAGTTTTGAATTATATTAAAATCATCTTTCATTGATTTACCTACTTTAATTAAGGTACCTACTCCAGCTATTTTATTTTTATAGTCTAAATATCCAAGAGCAATAGGAACACTTGCCCCTTTTGCAATATGATAAAATCCTGTTTTCCATTTTTCAGTATGCTTACGGGTACCTTCAGCTGGTACAAGAATAACAAGTTCATCATTTTCTTTTAATATATTAATAGCAAAATCAACTAAATTTTTTCCTTTACTTCTATCAACTCCAATTGCTCCTAGTTTTTTAGCTAAAAAACCAAAAAATAAAGATTTTGTATAATTATCTTTAACAAAAAACTTGAATTTTATATCATGTTTCCAAAATGTTAATGTAGCAAATAAAATATCCCAATTACTAGTATGCGGAGCAGCAATCATAACACATTTTAATAACTCGTCTGTTTTATTAATAGATGTTTTCCACCCTAAAGACCTCAAGATAAGTGCTGAAATAATTTTTTTCATATATTCCCCCTCTTCTTTCAGGTATTTTATCACATAAATGCGAAAACAACAATCTAAAAATTAAATTACAACAAAAATCTTGTTAAAACATTAAAGTCAATACAAACAATTAACCCGTTTAAGCTAGTTAAAAAGATTAAATAAAACAATAGGTTACAAATTGGTTATTTAACCCAAAGAGTTCCAAAAAATGAATTATTTACCATACCCAAACTACAATCAGACGAACGACACATTTCACCAGACCCATGTTCTTCTGATGAGTTAGCATTATTTTTAGGTCCAAGTCCAAATCCTATTGCTGTATCAAGAGAATTACAATCATTTTCTTGATTAGAAACATAACCAAATCTAGCTTGTCTGTATTGCCAATGAGTATTAATACCAAAATGCTTACAATAAGGTTGTACGGACCATGAAGATTTTATTCCAGGATGTCCAGTAACAACATCTTCTGCTCCACTAAAAATTTCTAAGGCAGTTTTACTAGCATCAAAATTTTTATAAAAATTATAATTATCCATGTAACCTCTAAGTTTAGTAACTTTAATGGTACTGTAGCTATTATATTTTGCATTTGTATTATCCATACTTAAATCATTTTCATTATAAAGAACTGTATTTGTCCAATATGAAGAAGTGTATTTAAATGTAGAGTCTCCGTTAGTTTTCATAATTAAAGTCCAGCCTCCTCCATCTGTTATCATATCACAGTAAACTTTAAAAGGCTCATTATCACCATCTAATCCATCAGGGTCTATAGTATAAATTCCATCTCCTATACTAAAACCATTCTCCAATATCTCTTTACAGGATTTAAAGTAATTTGGAACATTATTTTCACACACATAAGCTTGATTCTTATTTGTACAAACCCAATCATTCCAAGTTCCTTGACTACGCATTTCAATGCAGTTTTCATTATTCCCTGCGTTATCTGGTTGATATGGAGTTTCCCAATTATTATATAAGTATCCAACTGCTTCATAATTCCAACGATAGTTACCTTCTTGAGCTAAATCGTTTAAACCAATAAATATATTATTACCAGATAGTAAACTAGTTTTTTGATTAAAAACCCAAGTATTTTCATCTCCGTTATCTATTTTAACCAAAGTATAATTCATACTATTACATTGAGCCTCTGCTTCAAACCAATTTAATTCTTCATTACAAAACAAATATACATGACCATTATATTCTTCTCTTGTACAGTTACTATCGCAAACTCCCGCTTCATCTATAACTCCATTACAATCGTCATCTATTCCATTACATATTTCTTCAGGTTCAGTTCCTTCACCACACATATCACAAGCATCACCTTTACTATCTCCATCTTCATTTGCTTGATCAGGATTAGCAGTATAAATACAGTTATCAATACAATCTTCAACACCATCACTATCTGTATCTGTATCAGCAATACCACAACCACAAACACCAGCTTTTGTTTTGTTAACATCATTTATACACTCATCACAAGCATCTCCAACTCCATCACCATCTGTATCAAGTTGCTCAGGATTTACAATAAGAGGACAGTTGTCAAGTTCATTTCCTTCTTCATCAAAGTCATTTATAGCGTCATTATCATCATCTGTATCACAAGCGTCACCCATTCCATCACCATCTGTATCAACTTGGTCAGGATTTGCAACAAACTGGCAGTTATCTAGTACGCTTCCATCATCATTAGAATCATTTATTCCATCATTATCATCATCAATATCAACACAATCTGCCTGCTCATCATTATCATTATTTGGAAAATTATCATCAATTATTCCATTACAATCATTATCAAGACCATCACAAGTAACCTCCTCTGATTCATAATGCTCAACCAAAGTATAACTAGGTTCCCCCCAACCTCCTGTTCCATTACACTCTTTCACCTGTCCTTGGCATACCCCTTGAGTTTTATTCGCAGGAGGAGGAGTTAATGCATCATCAGGGCTTCCATTGCAATCATTATCAAGACCATCACAAATTTCTTCTACTGGAGTAACTTCTCCAACTGTTTCTCCCCAATGTCCATTAACGCATGTTTGAATCCCTGCTTTACACTCTCCCGTATCTGAACCCTGACTTCTAGTTCTACCTGTTGTACATTCACAACCCTCATCAATAGTTCCATTACAGTTATTATCTTTTAAGTCACATGAAAGTTCTGATTCTTCATAACCATCAATTAAGTTATAATCAGGCTCTATCCAACCATTAGCTCCATCACATACTTTTTTACTATTTGCACATACTCCTACTGTTTTATCAGCAACGGGAGCAACTAAATTATTATCAACCTCTCCATCACAATCATTATCTAAGCCATCACACTTGGTTTCTTCGGTCTGATAACCATTTATTGAGGTGTAGTTGGGCTCTTGCCAACCATTTACACCCATACAAAGTTTCTTAGCTTCAGCACATACTCCCGCTGTTTTATCAGCAGCTGGTGCAATTAAACCATTATCAACACTACCATCACAATCATTATCTTTATTATCACAGCTTACTTCTGTTTCTTCATAACCACTAATTAAAGTATAGTCTGGCTCTATCCAACCATTAGTTCCATCGCATACTTTTTTGTTATTGGCACAAACACCTGCTGTTTTATCTGCATCAGGAATAACTTCAAAATTGTCATCTATTTCGCCATTACAATCATTATCAAGGCCATCACAAATTTCTGAAGACGGAAGAACTTCGCCTTCACACATTCCCCATTTACCACTTGTTTGACAAGTTTGTGTTCCTTTTTTACATATACCTACACTTGCACTATTATTATCTCCTGTGTAACATTCTTGGGTTTGCCCTACTTTACACTCTGTATTTATAGGTGTCTGTGTTTCCGAACAGGAGAAAAATATTAAAAATAAAATTAAAAATAGTAAATATTTATACATAAAAGCTCCTAAAAAATAAATAAACATTGGATAATCGCAATTTTTTTTCCTTTTTTAATCAAAAATACAATATACTAACTACTACTATAAAAAAAATCCTGTAACTCTCTACATAAGATTGACAATTATTGTCAGTTTAATAAATTTATTTTTATATATTTAACTCTTTTACAAGTAATTCGGCATTTAAAATTGCTCCTCCTGCTGCTCCTTTTATAGTATTGTGTCCTAAAACTGTCATCTTTATGTCAAAAATAGAATCTTTTCTGATTCTCCCTACACTCGTTCCCATTCCATTTAAAAAATCTCTATCTATTCTTGTTTGTGGTCTGTCGTTAACTTCAAATACTTGAATAGGATTTTTATGTGCTGATGGAAGATTTAAATTGTATAATGGAGAAATGAAATTATTTAATTCTGTTTTAACTTCATCTATTGATGGAGGAGTAGAGCTAAATTTAATACTTAAAGTTTCTAAGTGTCCATCTATTACAGCTACTCTATTTGCAGAAGATGATATTTTTATACTTGCATAATCTATTCTATTATTTTTTAATTTTCCCATAATTTTTAATGGTTCTGTTTCCATTTTTTCTTCTTCTCCTTCTATGTGTGGAATAACATTGTCTAATATATCATAGGAAGATAGCCCCGGATATCCTGCTCCTGAAATTGCTTGTATAGTTACAACAAAGATTGATTCTATGGGCCATTTTTTATTCAAAACACCTGCAATTAGGGTAAAAAAGGTAGTTGAGCAATTAGGATTTGTTATAATTTTTCCTTTCTCCGATTGTGTATATATTAATTTGATGTGTTCATGGTTAACTTCAGGAATTAAAAGAGGAACTCGCTCAAACATTCTGTGGTTTTTGGAGTTTGAAACTATATGTTTACCCATAGAAGCAAATTTCTGCTCTATTTCTAAGGCTATTGAGTTATCTAGGCCAGAAAACATAATTTTTGTATTTTTGGGTGCATCTAATGGATTAGAATAAATCATTAGATTTTTAATGTTTTCAGGAATAGGAGTATTTAATTTCCAATTAGTAGCATCTTTATATAATTTATTTGCTGATTTCTCAGAGGCTAGTAAAAAATTTATTTCAAACCAAGGATGATTTTCTAATAACTGTATAAATCTTTGTCCTACTGCTCCAGTTGCTCCTAGTACTCCAACTTTTATCTTTTCCATTTTTGACTCCTAATAACAACAATGATAAATATTATAGCTTCTATTTTTTATAATGCAACACCGATTTGTAATATAAATAATATTATGCTATATTTTTTCTTTCTTGGGGAGTAATAATGAAAACACTTACAATAACAATTATATTTTTATTTTCAGTAATAATTTTTGCAGACAACTCATATATGATGATATCACCTATTAAAAAAAATCCTGCAGTAAACTCTTTTAAAAATTATAGTGAAATTGGTGGATTTTATAACAATGAAAATAAAAATTATGGCTTTTATTTAGGTACTCCATTTTGGTTTACTAATATTTATGTTTCTTCAGAATACAATAAAGATTTAGAGACTGTTATATATTCGTGGATTACTTCTATTGATATTAGTGATTATTTTGGTATAGGTTGGAGTAATCATTATTATAAAGAGCATTATTTTGGTTCTTTGGGCTTTATTTTTAGAAATTCATATTTATATTTAGGTTATAATTATACATTTAATAGTGATTTATTAAGTTTGTATAATAATTATTCAAAACATTCGGTACAACTTGGTGCTTTACTATTTGATAAAATTTCTCCATTTTTAAATATTAGGCAATTTGGGGATAGTTATAACAATTTAAGTGATTGGAGCTTTGATTTAGGATTAACTTTATTACATTTACACGGATTTAGTTTAACATATCAGTATACAAGAAAATGGAATAAAAATAATATTCATCAAATGAGTTTACAATTTGATTTACCATATTTTAATATGGGAGGAGAGCTAAGAAATGGTAACTTTACTAATGTTTATGCTTCTTTTCATACAAAAAGAAATAAAAATATCATTTTCGAGGCTAGTAATTATTGGTTAAAGATTAAGTTAAATGGAAAATTATCGGAAATTGGTAAGGGAGGAATAATAAATGGTAGTAATTATTCGTTTTTAGATTTAGTTACAATAATTAAAAAAGCTATACACGATGACTATATAAAAGGAATATTTTTTGAAATAGATAAACACTCTTTATCTTCATCTCAAGCAGAAGAATTACTTAACTTACTTAAAAAAAGTAATAAAAGATATAGAGTTTATTTAAAATCTAATTCATTAGGAGACTATTTACTTGCAACTGCTTCTGAAGAAACAGCTATTCATCCAGCTGTTGATTTAAGTATTAATGGGCCAAACATTACTATAATGTTTTACAAGAAACTTTTAAATATGCTTGGAATTAAAACTTATTTTTTTAAAAGAGGAAATTACAAAACTGCACCAGAATCATTTACCGAATCTGAACCTTCAAAATATAATAAGAAAGAACTTAATAAAATTGTAAAAACCATAAAAAAAATGATAGAAACAACTCTTACTACAAACAAAAAACTTAATAATGCAGAAAATATACTAAATAATGCTCCTTATTCAGCTAGTAAAGCAGTTAAGTTATCTTTGGTAAATAAAGTGGCTTATTTAGATGATTTTGAAAACGAATTAAAGGCTCAAGGTGTTGAGTTTATAACAAGTTCATTGTATAATTCTATGTTTTTAAAAAGCCTTGAAAAAGATAAAAAATCTAATATAGCTATTTTAGCAATAGACGGAGAAATAACCGAAAATAAAGGCATATTTTTAGGAATTAGTGAAAATTATAGGGAAAAAATACTTGATTCTATAAAGGAAATTAAAAATGATTCATTTATTGATGCCGTAGTTATAAGAGTTAACTCTCCTGGTGGTTCTGGTTTTGTTAGTGATGAAATTAATCATGCTATAAAAGTACTGAAAAAATATAAACCAGTTTATGTATCTATAGGTAATATGAGTGCATCAGGAGGATATTATATTTCTGTTGCTGGAGATAAGATTTTTGCAAATAAAATGAGTATAGTTGGCTCTATAGGAGTATTTACAGGTAAATTTGTACTTCAGGGGGTTATAGGTAAATTTATGGTAAATGTATTCACAAAATCTATTTGGAAAAATGGTAATTTAAATTCTATGTATAATCTTTTAACAGAAAAGCAAATAAAGAAAATGGATGAAAGCGTGAGTGATTTTTATGAAATATTTTTAGCTAGAGTTAATGAGGGTAGGGGAATTGATATTAAAAAATTAAAAAATGAAATAGCAGGTGGAAGAATTTATATGGGGGAAGAAAGTAAAGAACTGCACTTAATAGATGAAATAGGTGGTTTTGATGATACTTTAAATGCTCTAATTAAAGATAATGACCTTTCTAACAATGTAAAACTGTATGCTTATCCTAAAAATAATAGTTTGTTAGTTAGTTTGTTGAGTGGAAATAAAAAGTTGTTGTTTAGGTTAAATACTATTATTAATTTATTAAATACTCCAAATTTATTACTTTCTGATTATGATATAAGTTTCTAAATTTAATATGTTACTCAGCAATTGCGTTGATTTTCTTAGATAAAATCATCACAATAATACCAAGTACCATTGTAAAAACTGCAATTCCACCAAAAACGGCTAGTTCACCTTTAGATTTTGCAAATCCTCCTATAAATGAAGCTAAAGCACCGCCTCCAAGTCCAGTAACAGCGAAATATATTCCCATAGTTGAAGACCCCCATCTTTTAGGAGCCATTTTAGTAATAAATGAAAGAGATACAGGGGATAATGCAAGCTCTCCAAGAGTATGAAACAAATATGCAAATAATAACCAAGACATACCAGATTTAGCAGGATTATCTAAGAACATAAAGCCTTGTAAGGTATTTCCTCCTCTTTCCAAACTAGCGCCAACCATAAATATAAATCCTATTCCTAATATTAAATTTCCCATTCCCATTTTAAAAATAGAGCTAGGTTCTTTACCTTTTTTAGCTAGTTGTAACCAAATAAAAGCAATAATAGGTGCAAAAATCATAATATATAATGGATTTAATGATTGAAAAAACTCTGTGGGAATTTGCCAATTAAAGAAATTTCTATTGGTATAATTTTCTGTATATAAATTCATTAATCCACCAGCTTGCTCAAATGCTGCCCAAAAAATCATAACAATTCCAAAAGATATTACCAATACTTTTAATTTTTTCAGTTCATCTTTTGTTAAAGGTGTTTTAGATTTTGTATCAATCTTCTCCTCTTGTTTTATTAGTAATCCAACATCTCCTAAATATTTTTGCCCCCATATATACACAATTTGACCAATTAGCATTCCTATTCCCGCTGCTCCAAAGCCCCAGTGCCATCCGTATTTTACTCTTAAGGTACCTACTACAATTCCCGCAATTAATGCTCCTAAGTTTATTCCCATATAGAAGATAGTAAATGCACTATCTTTAGCTTTTGGATTATCTTCATATAATCCTCCAACCATAGTTGAAATATTAGGCTTTAACAATCCTACACCCAATATAATCAAACTTAAAGCAGTATAAAATGCCCATAAATCAGGTTTAGCCATTAATCCATGGCCGGCACATAATAATAATCCTCCAAGCATTACTGATTTTCTTTGACCTAGTAATTTATCTGCAATTATTCCACCGGGAACAGACATTAAATATACTAGAGTTACATAAATTCCATAAATATATAATGCTTTTTTTTCAGTAAAGGCAAGCCCTCCTTCTGTAATAGCTGCAGACATATATAAAACTAGCATTGCTCGCATTCCATAATATGAAAATCTTTCCCATAATTCAGTAAAAAATAATATAAATAATCCCTTAGGATGCCCTAAAATTGTATCTTTTGCCATATTTACTCCAAAATTATGAACAAATAAATTAACATAAGTACTAAATTAATACAATTTTTTTTAATTATTACAAAATTACATAGTATATAAGATATTAAATCACGACATTCTTGCCATGATTTTTACTTTAAATGCTGTAGTTAATTGAAAAGACAGTAACTATTATTTTGTTTATTTTTAGGAAACTATGTTGTTAATAGGGTAGTAATTTTAATTTTTAATTTAATGATCTTAACAAGTATTGTGTTTGCACAAGAAAAAAAGAATAGTAAGGACGAGTCGATGACTCGTCCTGTGGGATCTAGCGAGTCGGTGACTCGTCCTGTGGGGTCTAGCGAGGCGGAGGCTCCTGTGACATCTAGTAAGTCGGTGACTCGTCCTGTGGCATCTAGCGAGGCGGTGGCTAGTCCTATAGCTAAAGTTAAAAGTCATAGTAGCAATACTACTAGTGTACCTGATGTTGTAAAACAAGATAATTCTTTAAAGAAAAAAAAGCCTATAACTTCTTTTCATAAAAATAGATATAGAAAATTTATGCCTAAATGGATGAAAGAAGATGGGTTATTAAAAGATAGATTTCTTACTTGGGCTGGAATTGGTAAGTATTTATATGGTTATAGAGATGAAAGATATGCTGATATAGATAAAGGAGCATATTTAAAAGCTGATACTCTTGATATGGGGATGGAATATTATAAGAGTGATTTTGGTAGCTATATTCCTTTACTTAAAGATATTAGAGCAGGATTTAATATTGCCTTTAAGAAAAGAAGTAAAATTACACCTAAAACTCTTAATGGTATTTTAAATATACCAACAAAAACAGTTCCAGAAGATGAAAAGATAATAAATGCAGAGTCTTGGCTTAATTTAGGCTTTTTAAAGAAGATAAACTACACCTTGAATTGCTCCTTGCGAGGGATAAATTTTCCCCTTTAGATGGTTTGTTTAGAGTTAAGCTTGTTGTTCCTTTTAGAAATTTCATACTCAACACTGATGTTTCTTTGTTGATGCCTGCTAATAACTTTACTGAATCAGATGTTATACTTAAGTCTAATGAAAGAATAAACTTTGGTCTTGTATATAAAATTTCTAGTTTTAATATAGGAGCTAATTTAGGTATTTTAATTAAAAATGCTGTTGGTGGTGGTGAGTCTTATATTAGGTTTAGTAATAGATTTTCTGGTGGATTAAATCTATCTTTAAAATTTTAAATCCAGTTGTGGTAATTAACGCCTTGTCGTATATTGCTCTTTTTATCATTACTATTTTATAAATTTTCAGTCAAGGCAAAGTAGAAATAGTTTGACAAAGAAATAAATTAGTGCTAAAAAGCACGGGTATTTAACTATGGGTAATTTATGTTGAAAATTTTTCTTTTTTTGTTTGCATTTACTTTATTTTCTTATCAAATAAAGCTTGAAAATTTGAATAATTTTCTTGAAAGCTTTGGTTATTATGAATTATCTAATGGTAAATATCTTAATAGTAGAACTTTTGAAATTATTGATTTAGGAAATAATTTTGACTTTGTTAAAATAGCTAGAAAAAAGCTTAAAAATAAACAGTTTAAAATGCTTAAAAGTATTGGATTACTAAAAAATAAACAAAATCTTTCTTTAGAGGGGGTAAACTCAATTTTTTTAGCCTACCTTTTAGATAAATTAAATTTAATTATGATAGATGGTAAAATTTTCCATGACTATGATGCTGAATATATCAAAAGCTTATCTCAAATGGAGAATAGTAGTCAATATGAGAATTATAAAGATCAATTATT
>JAMOQH010000155.1 GCA_027064085.1 bacterium
GGATTACAAGCTCATGCAATGGCTCCACATAAAGGAGTTAATGCTATTAATCATTTAGCAAGATTTCTAATGGAATTGGAAAAGTATAAATTCAAATATGAAGAGCATGATTTACTAGATCCTCCAACGCTAAATGTTGGAATTATAGAAGGTGGAACAGTTATAAATTCTGTACCAAATGAAGCAATTGCTTTTCTCGATATTAGATATTTACCTTCTCAAAATGTAAATGATATTATTAGTGATTTCAAAGCAATAGTAAAAAAACTTCAAGTTAAATATCAGGATTTAGATATTGATATTATTCTTGAAAGTGTTAGTGAGCCAATTGCACTTGACCCTAATAATCTGATTATTTCTACAATCAAAAAAGAAGCTAAATTATTTCATGGTAATGATGTTAAAATTACTGGTATGGGTGGGGGCACCGTTTGCAAAGATTTAATGAGAAATGGAACAGTGGCTCTTTGTTTTTCTGCTGGAGACCATGAGTTTTATCATCAGGTAAACGAGAATATTTCAATTACAGAGCTTATTGATTATGCTAATATTATGGCTATAGTATTAACGAAATTAAATAATGATAATGAGTTTTATGGAAAATCACTATAATTTAGTGATTATAAATTTTAATGGTTTTATGTGAGTTATCACATTTTTTATTTTTTTTATTAGGGAGTTTATTATGACAAAAGCAGCTATTCGTAATCTTGGAGTTTTGGGTAAGGATGGTTCAGGTAAAACAACTTTATCTGAAGCCATCCTATTTAAAGGAAAAGCAATAAAAGAAATGGGCTCTGTTATGAAAGGCAATACTGTAATGGATTTTGAAGATGTTGAAAAAAGAAGAAAATTTTCTTTAAAAACATCTGTTGCTCATTTTAATTGGAAAAAAGAATCCTATAACTTAATTGATACTCCTGCATTTTCTGCATTTATACATGATACATTAACTACTATGCAAGTTATTGATGCTGGTTTGATGGTTCTTCCAGGAAATGAAGAGGTTTCTGCACAAGTTAGATATTTATGGTCTGAAGCAACTAAAAGTGGCATTCCAACAATGGGGGTAATTACTAACTTAGATAAAGAAGATGGTAATTTTAATCAGGCAATCACTGATATAAGTAAAAAATTTGGTAAAAAGCCAATAATCTTACAAATCCCTTATGGTGAAAAAGGAAATTTTAAAGGTTTTATTGATTTAGTAAATGGAAAACTTTATGAATATCCTATGGATAAAAGTGGTAAAGTTGAAATTAAAGATGTTCCTGCTGATTATGCTGAACAAGTTGAAGATGCAAGAATGGAAATGCTAGAAGAAGTAGCAATGATTAACGATGATTTAACTGAAAAATTTATGGAAGAAATGGATTTAACTCCAGAAGAGACAAAAGCTGCTTTAATGGAAGGATTTGCAAGTACGAAGTTTTTTCCAGTTGTTATTGCTACGGGAGAGTATGTTCTTGGTATAGAAAGAATGCTTGATTTAGTTTCTGAGTTTTTACCAGTATCATCCTTAAGAAATAATTATATGATAAATAAAGGAAATGCTGAAGAGGTAACAAAGTTTGATTCTTTACAATCTGATCAATTTTCTGCTTTAATTTTTAAAACAATGGTAGATCCATTTTTAGGTAATTTGTCTCTTATGAGAGTTACTTCTGGGCATTTAGAAAATGGAATGGAAGTTTATAATCCTAAAACAGATACAGATGAAAAGATAAGCAAATTATATTTTATGAAAGGCAAAGATTTAGTTGATACCGATATTGCTGTTACTGGTGATATTGTTGCTGTTGCGAAATTAAAAAATAGTAATACTAATGATACTTTATGTGCAAGTAGTAAAAATCCATTTATATTTGAAACAATTGCTAAGCCTAGTCCTGTTATTCAGTATGCAATAACTGCAGAAAGTAAAAAAGATGAAGATAAAATGGGCTCTGTTATGCATAAGTTAATGGCAGAAGATCCAACAATAGAATTAATTCAAGATTCAGAAATGCATCAATTATTACTTGCTGGCCAAGGAAGAATGCAATTAAAAACTCTTGTTGAAGAAGCTAAAAATAAGTATCATGTTGGTCTTAAATTAGAAGTTCCTAAAGTTCAATATAGGGAAACAATAAAAGGTAAGGCTGAAGCTCAGGGTAAATATAAAAAACAATCTGGTGGTAAAGGTCAGTATGGTGATTGCCATATTAGAGTAAGGCCATTACCTATGGGTGAAGGTTTTAAATTTGTTGATAAGATTGTTGGAGGTGTAATACCAAGAAACTTTATTCCTTCCGTTGAAAAAGGATTAATTGAGGCAAAGAAAACTGGTGTATTAAAAGGTTATCCTACTATTGATTTTGAAGCTGAAGTTTTTTATGGTTCTTATCATGCAGTTGATTCATCAGATAGAGCATTTCAAGTTGCTGCATCTATGGCATATAAAAAAGCAATGCCTGAAGCTAAGCCTATTGTTTTAGAGCCTTATATGTACTTAGAAATTTTTGTTGAAGATGATTTAGTTGGTACAATTTATGGTGATTTATCATCAAGAAGAGGTAGAGTAGAGGGAAGTGAAGCTACTGATGGTGGGCAAATTATTAAAGCTAAAGTTCCACAAGTAGAAGTTATGGAATATGAGCCTATTTTAAATCAACTTACTAGTGGTAATACAAGGTTTAAAATGGAGTTTTCTCATTATGAAGAGTTTAGGGGTGAATTATCTGATATTCCTCGTAATGGAGAAGAGGAAGAAGAGTAACATTTCAAAGCCTTACAGTCTTTTCCATGCAAAAAAGTAACCAGCAAGCTGTTTCTTTTTTATTATACATAATACATTAAATTAATAAAACTGTGATTTTTCAATGATATCAACAAATGGAGTTTAATAAATATTGACTTTTTTTGATTTTAGATATATAAAGTAGGTAAATATTATTTATGGAGATATTATGAAATATTTTTTATTACTTTTGTCTTTTTTTATATTGATTTCATGTTCAGAAACTGCAAAAGTTGGTTGTTCTGATGATAGTGATTGTGCAGATGACAGAATTTGTGAATTGGAAAGTAATTCTTGTGTTACTTGTAAAGCAACTATGTGCAACTATGATAATGCAACTGGTGTTTGTGAAGCCAATAGTGATGGGAAAATTCATTGTGCAATGGGAGATTGTAAAGAAGGTTTTTGGGATATCGATAATGATGATAATAATGGCTGTGAGTATTCCTGTAGTGTAACGAACAATGGTGTTGAAATTTGTGATACTAAGGATAATAACTGTGACGGAAAGACAGATGAAGGCTTAGATTGTTCTTGTAACGAAAATGAAAGCAATACCTGTATTGTTGCTGGTACTTCATGTGATGGTACACAAGATTGTGTTTCAGGTTCTTGGGGAGAATGTACAACAAATGATACGACAGTAGGGGTAGAAATTTGTGATAACCTTGATAATGACTGTAATGATGGTGTTGATGAAGATTTTAAAACTAATGGAGTTTATACAAAAGATGACCATTGTGGAGCATGTAATCAGAAATGTGAGGCAATTCATGGTACAAATTCATGTGCAACTACTGGTACTTGTAATCCCATTTGTGAAGATGGCTGGAATGATTTTGATAAAAATGGCTTAAATGGTTGTGAAACGGGATGTGCCTTATATTCATTAGAAGAAGGTAAAATAAATAAAGTTATTTTAAGCTCAAATGGTGAATATATTATAGGAGATAGTGATAGTTTTTATAAAGATGGTAAAATTTTAATTTCTTATACGAAGTCTAATGAATTTGCTAGTTCTATTGTTGCTAAAATAATAGATAAAGATGGCTCTGTAATAAAAGATGAAGTTTTCCTTGCGTCAACCGGGGGCGGTGAGTTTTCAATTAAGCCTAAGGTTGTAATGACAGATAGTTATAATTATATTCTTTATAGAGATAACTATAAAAATGATGGTTCTAAAAAAGTTAAACTTTTGATTAAAGATAATAATTTAAATCTAGGTAATTCTTTAGAAATTACTCCAATAGGTACTTCTGCAAGTATTGCTAAAAAAAATTATGTAGCAAATAATATTTTTATGGTATGGAGTAGAAATATGCTGAAAATTGGAGGAGGAGATGTTTCTGTTATCTATTTTAGGTCTTATGATGAAGTCAATTCTCAATTAAATACAGTTTATACTGTCATTAATTCAAGTGGAGATGATTTTATCGCTCCTAAAATTACAACAGCAAATTCTTATATTGCTATAGCATATTGTGATGTCACAGGGCATGGACAATCAAATTTAAATGTCTATTCTTTAAAGGATAACTATACTAATCCTGTAACTAAAGTAGTTGACTCTTTTACTAATACTGATTGTAATGATTTTGAAAATACTGGTAGTATTACATCAGATGGTGATTCTTTTTATGTTTCTTATGTAAATAATTTAAGTTTTAATATAAAAAAATATACTTATGGATTAGTTAATCCTGATTCTCACACAGAATATGACATTAGATTAGATAAAAAATATAGTATTTTAGGAACAGATGATGAAAATAAAATAGTGAATAGTTCAATTAATTATAAAAATAATAATTTATTATTAGCTTATAGCAAACTTTTCATAACTAATGCGGGTAGTTTAGGATTAATTAATCATAAAAAGGTTTATCAAAGATTGAATTCAGACTTAGAACTTAAAGATACTAGAGATTTGATAAGCTCATTAGGTGTGGGCCTAAGTAGCTTTAATATGTCTATTCTTTATACTGATGATAATGAAATTATTCTTCAATATGAAAATAAACAAGGAGTTGATAATAATATAGAAATTATAAGAAGCTCAAGTTGTGAAAATTAATCTTTGATTTATAAAAAAAATTATATATAATAAAATTTTTGGAGAAAATAATGAATTTTAGAGAAAATGTATTAAAATTACTTTCTAACAAAGCCTCAGAAGAAGATAAAATGGCTATTTTAGATGAAATGGAAAATAATGCGAATGATAATCTAGCTGTTGCTGGATATTTGACATACTATTATCATGAAGTTGATCATAATCATGAAAAACATCATAAATATGAAAATTTACTAAACGGTAAAAACTTAAAAGAATTGGCAAAGAATGATGCCGATTTAGCATTTGTGGTTGCATTGTTGATGAGTGCATCTATTATTTTTGAACAAAATGTTTCAGAAATGATAACTTGGTTTGATGTTTCTTCTAAAAATGGAAATCCTTTAGCTGATTTCGAAATGGGATTTTATTACTATCAGCTTGCTCTTGAAGGTGAAGAAATCAATATGAAAACTGAAGTAAGCAAAGCTTTAACTTATTTTGATAAAGCAAGAAAAGCTGGGTTAACAGAAGCAATACTTGCTATGGCAGAACTTTATATTGAAGTTGATGATGTGAAAAATGCAAGAAAAATGTTTGAAGAAGCTATTCAATTAAATGATAGCGATGGTTATCTTGGAATCGCGTTGATAGAATATGATAATGAAAATTTTAAAAAATCTAAAGAGTATTTACTTAAAAGTTTTGAAATAGATAATAATAGAGTTGCTTCTTTTTATTTAGGTGGAATGTATTTTGAAGAGAATGATGAAGAAAAGGGATTGTATTACTTACAAAAAAGTGCAGAGCAGGGTAATATTGATGCAATGTTTGATTTAGGTGTTTTATATCTAGATGGAGAAGTTGTTAAACAAGATGATAAAAAGGCATTTGATTATTTTTCTTATGCTGCTCAAAAAGGAGATGCGGGTTCTCAGTTTTATGTTGGCGTTTTCTATAAAGAAGGAAAAGTTGTTAAGCAAAGTGATGAAGATGCAAAATATTGGCTTGAAGCTGCCGCTGACCAAGGAGATGAAGATGCAATTGAAGCATTGGGAAGTTTCTAGTTGTTTTTTTTCAGGGATATTTTCTCGCCCCCTTCTATTTCAATTTTTATAAAACCACCAAGTGCATCTAGGTCACTTCCGTTTATATAAATTGTTTTCTTTTCCATTGAGTCAATTTTTGCATCATAACCTAATAAGTGAGTAATTGTTGATGAAATATCATAGTGAGATTTTATATTTTTTAATTGAATTTTCATTTCTTTTGAAATAGGTCGGTTTGAGGCAAATATAAATGGAACTTTATAAACTTCAGGTTCAAACCAGCCATGTCCTTTATGCCCTTTTTCATTCAATAATTCTCCATGATCTGAAACATAGAAAAAATATGTTTCTTTTTTTACATTTCTTAATATGTACTTTATTATTGATGATAATACATAATCACTGTAAAGTATTGAGTTATTATATTCACTTTTAAATTTCTTAAAACTTTTGGGTGACCTTATCTCATATGGAGAATGGGAGCCTTGCATCTCTAAGGTAACTAAATTATTGTTATTTTCCAAGTCTATTTTCTTTATAAATTTCAGTAAATCCTCATCCATACCTGTTGTTTTTCCTAATTTATCTTTAAATTCATCTCTTGTTAAATCTTCTTTTAGGTACTTACTACATATTAAAGTATGAATAATTGTCATATACTGTTTTTCTTGTGCTGTTATAAAATATGTATCAAAATTATTTGATTTTGCAAGGTTAAATATACAGTTTTCTTGTTCTGCAATTTGTTGTGTTACTCCTGGATATTTCAATCTATTAATTAAAACGGCTACTGATGTTTTAGTCATTGTCCCACCAGAATAAACCCAGTTATAAAATGTTTTATTAGCTTGTTCTTTAAATAATTTCTTTAAAAGAGGAGTAGTTTCTTCTTTTTTATAATCAAGAAAGGATACATTTTTAGCTCTTAGTGTTTCTCCTATTATAAGAATAATATTGATATTTGGATTCTTTTTAATCTTTTTAGGCTTTTTCAACACTTTAAAATGAGAATTATGTCCTAATAATTTTTTAGGAACTATTCCTATTATAAAATAATTTATACTTTTGAATAAATTAAATGAGGAACTATTGCCTGCAAGGGGATAAATCATTTTACTTGATCTGCTGTAGAGTTTATTTGATGTTCTATATACAATTCTTATATCATTTATTATGAAAACAAATAATAATAATAACAATAATTTAGATGAATATTTGAATGTATAAATAATAGCATTAAACTTTTTATTAATTAAATAAAGTAAAGTAAAGGATATAAGTATGAGTATAGAAGGAATTATTAATATATTTAATGAACTTAAAAAAGATTCTCTTATATCATTCATATTTGTAAAAATTGCATAAAACTCTATTGCTCTAAATAGGTTGCCGTAATATTCAAAATGAACTAATTGTACAAAAGAAAAGAGAAGGATTATAGAGTATATAATAATCCTATTTTTATATTTAGGTAGTGTTGCAGTAAGAATAATTGTAATAAGTAGATAATAATTCATATTAAATTCATAGTTTTTGTTAAGAATATGATATATGAAATCCATTATAGTAAAAGAAAACCATATTAAAAAAATATAAAATATCGATGTTTTATATTTTTTTATGTTTATCTTTTTTAAATTTTCCACTATTCCACTCAAAAAATCATACATAAAGGACTTACTAGCACAATATATATAATCTTGTCAATACCTCATTTTTATCTCCTAAAATAATATGTAACTTAGACTGATGATTATGGACTTTTATTCAATAAAAATTTGACATAATTACTTTTAAGTAATATATTTACTTTAAATTTTATTTGGAGAATAATGCCCGATAAAAAAACGATACATTTTTACAATATAAATGCAGAAAATCTTCACAAGGTATACAAAACAGTTGGTCGTGGTGTTTCAATGTATTTTAAGTCATTTTTTGAGCCAGAAAGCAAGGTGTTAGAAATTGGTTTTGGGAGTGGAAGAGACTTATCTACATTAAATAATGAGAATATTAGGGCAAATGGGATAGAGGCAAGTATTAGCATGCTCAATGTAGCAACAAAGTATTATCCTAAATTAGCAATAAGAGTTTGGTTGGACTCATTGCCATATTTAAAAACCATTGAAGATAAATCTTATGATGCAATTCTATGTTCTGCTGTTTTAATGCATATAAGCGAAGATGAAATGCCTATTGCAATAAAAAATATAGCTAGAGTTATAAAAAAAGGGGGAAAATTATTAATTTCTATTCCATCTATTAGGGATGATGTAAATCTTGATACATTGAGAGATCGATATGGCAGACTGTATAATAACTACTCATCAAGCTTGTATTTAGAAATGTTTAAATTAGTAGGATTCAGGCTTTTATTTCAAGAAGAAAATAAAGATGCCATGAAAAGAAAGTTTAATTGGATAACAATGGGGTTCATAAAAGAATAAAAACTTAATTTTTAAATTTATTTATGTTATAATACTTCATCGTTTTGGGGTGTTGTGGCAAAAAAAACTGATTTTAATATACTTTATTTACTTAATGTTATAAAAAAATATCATATTATTGATGATGACTCTATTCTTGAAAATATAAAGTTTTCAGCTAGAAAAATTAAAAGTAGAATAGTAGCAAATAAATTTCCAACTTCAATGGAGAGGAAAATTGCAAAATATACTGTTTCTCCTGTAGAGGTTTTGTTATGGTACAACAAGATAACTCTTGGTGGTAGATATGATATGGTAGAAGATGACATAATGAAACTTTTAGCTAAAGAGGAAAAACTAGAATATATAAAAATAAATTCACTGAAGGTTGATACTGAATTGGCTATTAAGTATGTTAGTCGTAATTTTGCAAGAATAAATATTATTGCCCCACTGTTTGAGGAGGGAAATTCTTTACATATTGCAACCGATAACCCTTTCAATACTCCTTTATTTGAACAGTTAAAGATACAGAGTAAAAAAAATATTGTTGTTCATCTTGCCTCTAAAACAGATATCTTAAGTATTATTAATGAAATATTCGGATTTAATGTTTCTGTGAAAAAAGCAGAAAAGGATTTTTCCAATATTGATATTCAAAAACTTGGTAACTTAGAGCAATTATTTAAGTTAAAAACAATTTCTGAGATTGATGCAAATGATAAGCACATGATTAACGCTGTAGATTACCTACTTAATCATGCAATAACAATGAAGGCATCCGATATTCATATTGAGCCTAAAAGAGACTTTACTTTAGTTCGTTTTAGAATTGATGGGATTTTACATACTATACAAAAATTTCCTGCATCTCTACATCCTGCTTTTACTAGTAGGTTAAAAAATATGTCAAGACTTGATATTTCTGAAAGAAGAAAACCACAAGATGGCAGAATCAAAATAGATAAAAATGGTAAAGAGGTTGAACTTAGAATTTCAACTGTACCCGTTGCTTTTGGGGAAAAGTTGGTTCTAAGGATTTTTGATCCAGAGATGTTGTTCAAAGATTTAAAGGATTTAGGGTTTAATGATTTTGAATATAATAAATATAAAAAATTTGTAAATGCTCCTAATGGACTTATTTTAATTACGGGACCAACAGGTAGTGGTAAAACAACTACTCTTTATTCATCTTTAAGAACAAGAGTTGATGATAGTGTTAATATTGTGACAATTGAGGACCCCGTTGAAATGGTATATGAGGCATTTAATCAAATTGCTGTAAATCCTACTCCAAAAGTTAATCTGACTTTTGCAAATGCACTAAAAACTATACTAAGACAAGACCCTGATATTATTATGGTTGGAGAGATTAGAGACAGAGAAACTGCTGAAAATGCAGTTCAGGCTGCTTTAACAGGTCATTTGGTATTTGCTTCACTACATACAAATGATAGTATTTCGGCCATTGACAGATTACTAGATCTAGGAATAGATAAATTTTTAATTGCAACTACTCTTATCGGGGTTATTGCACAAAGGCTTGTAAGAAAAATATGTACAGAGTGTAAAATTAAAACTCACATAACAAAAGAGGAAGCTAAGGTTCTGGGCATTAAATTACCAACCACTAAAAAATCAGTTAGAACATATATTGGTGAAGGTTGTCCGGCATGCCGAGGAACTGGGTTTTCAGGAAGGGTAGCTATATATGAATTATTTGAAATTTCTTCTAAAATAAAAAGACTGATAGTTGATGAAGATATGGGAGAAATTGGACGGGTTGCCCAAATGGATGGAATGAAAACATTGAGAGATAATGCTATTAAAAAATTGGCAGAAGGAGTAACTTCTTATCATGAGGTTTTAAGGGTAATATTTTAATGAGTTTATTAAGTAATTTGAAATTTATAACAAAGAATAAAGGCATATATAACTTTGTGTCAGAAGATATTATTTATGATTATAAAAAAATAGTTACAACTATTTTTAAAAATAATTTGGTTAATAATGAATTTACTATTATTGATAATTATGTTGGTTTTATTAGATCTATAAAAGCCAGTGAAATTAGTGGCTTAAACGAAAATGCTATATCTTACATTAAATATATGGGGCAGAAGCAAGATATTAATTTAAAACTTCTAGAGAACCTTGAAGTTAACTCTGTTGTAATTGATGTAAATGATGTTTTTATAGGTAAATACAAAGAGTTGTATGAAGTCGTTTCTTCTCGTAAACTGGTATATATTGTACTTTCTAACAAAAATATTGGAAATATTTATGTTAAAGATTTTAATATAAGTTTACCCAAGAAAGAAGAATTAATTATTATAATTGGAAGGTATTTTAAAGAGAAAAAAATTTCAATAAATAAAGAAATGATAGAGCAGATAACTAATTATTTGACAGGTATTCCTATTACCAAGTTAATTGAAATATTAAATTATTCAATATTTCAATTTAGGGAAAATAAAAAAGATTTTTTCAAAACATTATTAGAGGAAAAGAAGAATTACTTTAAACTAAATTTATCAATGGAATTTATAGAAGAGGTAGAAAAAATATCAGATTTAGGGGGGCAGAATGCATTAAAGGCTTGGCTTAAAGAAAGAGAAAGTTCTCTTTCCTTAAAAGCTGAAAATCTTGGAATTCCTTTTCCTAAAGGACTTCTGTTAGTAGGGATACAAGGATGTGGTAAATCTTTAACTGCAAAGTCTATTTCAAGTATGTGGAAAATGCCTTTGTTAAAAATGGATTTTTCTTTATTGTTTACAACAGGTAAAACACCAGAAGTTACATTTAAAGAGAATTTACTGATGGCTGAGAAATTATCTCCAATAATATTATGGTTAGATGAAATAGATAAGTTGTTTTCTGCATCATCATCTTCTGGAGTAATTGAATTAAAAAGAATTTTAGGAACTTTTTTAACTTGGTTGCAAGAAAAGAAAAGTAAAGTATTTGTTGTTGCTACGGCTAATAAAATTGATGACATACCTCCTGAATTACTTAGAAAAGGTAGATTCGATGAAATATTCTTTTTAGATTTACCGAAAGAAAAGGAAAGAAAAGAAATATTTAAGATTCATATAAAAAAAAGGAATTTAGATTATAATGAATTTGATATAGATGGATTTACACAAAAAAGCGATTTTTTTTCTGGCTCAGAAATAGAACAAGTTGTTGTTTCTGTTTTATATAGAGGGTTTTACTTAAATAAAAAACCTTCAGATGAAGATTTTTATGATATAATAGAAGAAACAATACCTTTTTACTATACATATGAAGATAGTATTAAAGAATTAAAAAAATGGGCTGAAGAGAAGGCAAGAAAAGCATCTTTTGATGATGAAGTATATGAAATGTTTGAGTAGATTTACAAAAATAGGAGTATAAATTGCAGGTAATTTGTAATAAATGTAATGCTAAGTATAGGATTAGCGATGAAAAATTAGTTGGAAGAGATAGGATTAGGCTTAAATGTAAAAAATGTGATAATATAATTGAAGCTAAGGTTAAAAATATTGCTGATGAAGATACAAGTAATTTATTTTCAACATCTTCTAGTAAGAGTATAACTAGTTCAATTTCTAGTGAAAATAATGATATTTTTGAGGATAATTTGTTTTCGGGTAATAAAGATGAATTTTCTTTTGAAGATGTAAAAAAAACTTTGATATTAAATACAAGTGGTTCTAATAGTTCTAATAATCGGGAGGTTGATTCAAATCAGGAGGCTAAGTTTAAATCAAATTTTCAAATGGATTTTAGTGATAAAACCAGCCAGCAAAATATTTATAAACCTTCAGGTAATAAAAATAGTACTGCTATATCCTTTGAAACAACACAGCAAATCTCTGTTGATAAATTTAATGAATATCAAAAGAATAAGGAAGCTAATGAGTTGCCTTTATCAAATACAAATTTAAATAATAAAAATATATCAAAATCAATTGACTCTAAAACAAAAGACAGGTTTGAAGATATTTCTAAAGAATTTAAAACCAAAAAAGTTAGTGCTGGTGGTGGAGTTTTTAAGTTTTTGTTTTTACTTATATTTATTGTTTCGATTTTATTTACCTTTGTTTTATATAAAAATAATTGGAACCTAGACTTCAATAATTTTCCTAATATGATTAAAGTTGCAATGGGTAATTCAATGCTGGTTAATAAGGAAAAAGATAAGAAGATTATTCATAAATCACTTAGAGATCAGTTTTTTATTGATGCAAAAAAAATCAAAACGAAGTTATTTAAGTTTTCTAAGAAGAGAAGGAGCAAAAAATATGTTTTTGTTGTTTCCGGTGAAATAAAAAATATAGATACTAAAAGGAAAAGCTTAACGACTGTTAGAGTTAAAGTTAATAACATATTAAATAAAAGAACAATTCTTGAAAAGAGAGTTTATGCTGGTAATTTATTTACAAAGAGAGAGATATTAAAAGCTAAAAATGAAGAGACTCTTGATGCAGAGTATTTGCAATCAGGTAAAAATGGAAGTAATTGGGGAGTTTTATCCAATAATACTGTTCCTTTTATGGTTGTTTTTTACCTAGATAAAAAAATAAATCTAAAAGAAATAAGAATAAAAATAGAAGTTGAGTCTACTCAATAGAGTGTTATGTGAGTAATTACAATCTATTGTGCTTTTAACTTAACTTAATAAGTTAAGTTTCTACTTAATAAAAACATAATATTTATTTGACAAGTGAAATTCTTTCTTATATTATTAATTTAATCCTTAGGAGGAATGATGTTGTCATCGGAACAATTTTACCTAAAAGAAAATACTTTGGTTTTTAATAAACTAAAAGGGTTTAATTTATTAAAAATATTGGGTAAAGATATTGTAAAGACAACTGATTTTATTAAAATAGATTTAAGATCTGTTGATGAAATTCCTAAAAATTTTTTTAAAAATTTTATTGATTTACTCTCAGATATAAATGTTAACGGGGTGCTTATGTATTTATCAAAAGAATTAGATTATATTATGAAAGATTATCAAGAAGAAGTAAGTTTGTCGTCATCTAATCATTCGAACAGCAATTCTTTTGTAATATTTGATTCTAGTGATAAGGTTGATATCTTATTTTTTAATGGTATTGAGAATACTTCAATTAATATGATTAAAGATAATCTTTTAAGCTATAAAAATAAAAAAGTTGTTTTTAATTTTAGTAATTTGAATATTGAGTCATTAAGTAAATTCATACCTTCTTTTATGGGGTGGATGATGAATTCTGGTTTAAAAAAGATATCATTTTCAAAACATTATGGTGAGATTAATGATCTTTTAGAAAAAAGAGGAATTTATTGTATGTTTAATGTATCTACTTCCATTTCTTTTCCAAAAAGAAAAAAGCAAGAGTGTAAATATGTAAATAATAAGAAAATTGATAGATTTTTAAAATTTGCTAACTATGCAGCACTACAATTTTGAAAGGTTTAAATGGAGCATGTCTCAGTTTTAAAAAAAGAAGCGATTGATTATCTTAATATAAAAAATGATGGAATATATTATGATGCAACTTATGGCGGCGGTGGTCATACAAAAGAGATATTAAAAAGAGATATTATAACTTTATATGCAACAGATAAAGATTTAAATGTTAAACCTATTGAGGATAATAAATTAATTTTTGTAAAGAGTGATTTTGTAGAGTTTTTAAATAATGATAAGTACAAAGATATTTTTTTTGATGGCATTTTAGCTGATTTCGGTGTATCAAATATGCAGATTTTAGGAGAAGATAGAGGATTTAGCTTTTTACACGATTATTATCTTGATATGAGAATGGATCAAACTCAAGAATTAGATGCTCATTATGTTGTTAACAACTATTCTAGTGAAGAATTATTTATAATTATAAAGAAATATGGTGAAGAAAAATTTGCAAGTAGAATTGCAAATTCGATTGTTAGAAATAGGCCAATTGATACGACTTTTCAATTAGTAGATGCAGTTAAACAAGTTAAAAAATCAAATAAAAAAAATATAAATCCAGCAACTCAAACATTTCAGGCTATAAGAATTGAAGTAAATCAAGAGTTAAAAAAGATTGAAGACTTTTTAGACTTAGCTGTAAATCGTTTAAAAAAAGGTGGAAGACTTGTAGTTATTTCATTTCATTCACTAGAAGATAGAATTGTAAAATGGAGATTTATAGAATATAAAAAGGATTGTATTTGTCCTAAAGATTTGCCAGTTTGCTCTTGTGATAAAGTTTCTTTAGGAAATATTATAACAAGAAAACCTCTTACGCCGTCAGAAGATGAATTAAAATTAAATCCAAAATCAAGAAGTGCAAAATTGAGGGTTTTTGAGAGAATTTAATGGAGCTAGATAAGAAATATTTTATAAAATCAGTATTTTCATTACTGATTTTAACATTACTCTTTTTTTTATATTTAAACTTAAATATAAAAAAATCAAAATTGAATGAAGAATTGTCTTTAAATACAAATAATTACATTGATTTGAAAGGCGATATCTCAAAATTAGAAATTGAATATAATAAACTAACAAGAAATAAAGTACTTGAGGAAAAAGCAGTTAAAGACTTCGAAATGAAAACACCTGAATCATCTAGTGTAATAAGGGTTAAAGATGAGTAAAAAAATAGATCCTTTATTGTGGAGAAGTATAAGACTTAGGCTTACTTTTGTTCTTTTAGGTGTTTTGCTTATATTTATTTATGTTTCATATAAAATTTTTTCTGTTTATTTTATTGAGTCTGAAGAATACATAAGAGATGCTAATAGGTTTCATAATTCTAATATAAAAATAAATATTAAACGAGGAACAATATATGATGTGAATGGAAAAAAATTAGCTATTTCTATTCCTGCAAAAACATTGTATGCTAGGCCTAGGGCAATTAATCATAAAGATAAAGCTGTTAAAATATTAGCGAGTTTTTTTAAACTTGATTATTCTGCTGTTTTTAGAAAATTATTTTCTAAAAATAGAAGGTTTCTTTATTTTAAAAGAATGATGTCAGAGGAAGATGCTAAAAAACTAGATAAAATATTGAAAAATAATAAAATAACTGGATTTGGTTTTGAAACTGAGTCTAAAAGAGTGTATCCACAGCAACGATTAGCTGCACAGTTAATTGGGTTTGTTGGTGCTGATTCAAAAGGTCTTTATGGTGTAGAAAAGGCCTTAGATCTTAAATTAAAATTTAAAGGTGAAAAAAGAGGTGTTTTAAAAAATGCTAAACATAAAATTATTGAATTTAAGAATAAAGATTTTAGCGATATTATGGGTGTTTACAATGAAGTAACTCTAACAGTTAACTCTTTTATTCAATATTTTGTTGAAGAAGAATTACAAAAAGGAGTTGAAGAATTTGGGGTAAAAAGAGGGGTTGCCATTGTAATGAATCCAAATACGGGAGAAATTGTTGCGGCTGCTCAATATCCAACATTTAATCCTAATAAGTATAAAGAATACCCATCAAAACTTTGGAAACCTCAATATTTATCTATGGTTTATGAACCTGGTTCTACTTTTAAAACATTTTCTATTGCCTTGGCTCTTAAAAAAGGAGTTGTTACTCCTAGTACTCTGTTTGACTGTGAACATGGAAGCATGAAATTAGGGAGATTTATTATTCATGATTCTCATCCTCATGACATGTTAACGGTAAAAGATATTTTAGTTAAGTCTTCGAATATTGGAGTTGCTAAAATTATAGAAAAAGTTGACAGTAAGGAGTTTTACAACTTTATTCATGATTTACATTTTGGCCAAAGGTATAAACTTAATGTTCCAGGGCAAGAAAGAGGCTTAGTCAAAAAATTAAAAAGGTGGAGAAAGGTTGAAGTTGCAAATATTTCATTTGGTCAAGGAATTGGAGTTACACCTTTACAATTAATTAGTGCGTTTTCTGCAATTATTAATGGTGGAAATTTAATGAAACCTATTTTTATAAAGAAAATACTAGATGAAGATGGGAATATTATTAAAGAAAATAAACCTAGAATCCTTAAGAAAATTATTTCTGCTGATGTTTCAAAACAATTAAAAAATATGTTAAAAGCTGTTGTTTCAAATGAGGGGACAGCTCCAAGAGCTGCTATTTATGGAATTGAAGTAGGTGGTAAAACAGGAACGGCACAAAAAATTGATCCTACTAAAAGAGGTTATTCTGATAAAAGAATAGCATCTTTTATTGGATTCTTTCCTATAAAAAAACCAGAATATGTTATACTTGTAATTATGGATGAGCCAACAATTTCTAGTTATGGAGGAGTTGTTGCGGCTCCTGTGTTTAAAAATATTGCAACAAGAATATTGAAATATGAGCATAAAGCACCTAAAAGTCTTGAATTAGATGATTTAAACCTAAATTTACCTGATTTAGATAAAAATATTAAATTATTAGAAAGCGTTAGAGACATAGAAAAGAGATTGGGTATAAATAAATCTAAAATAAAAAAAATGGAAACAGATAAGATAAAAATGCCAAATTTGATAGGTTTAAATATTAGAAATGCTTTATCTATACTTGAGAAGAATAATTTGGATTTTGAAATAAAAGGAAAGGGAACTATTTACAAAACTATTCCCCAAGAAGCTGTGGAAATCAATAAGTTTGAAAGTGTTAAAATATTCATGAAAGAAATTTACTGAAATTTAATTAAAACTGTAATCATAACTTAGATTATGCTATAAATAACAATATTTTTTAGGTTGTTTATGAAAGTATTGCATAGTTCAGATTGGCATTTAGGTAAGAAATTAGAAAATATTTCAAGGCTTGAAGAGCAAAAATTAGTTCTTAATGAAATAGTTGATATTACAAATAATCAAGATATTGATGTTATTATTATTGCAGGTGATATTTATGATACCGCAAATCCATCAAATGAAGCGGAGGAGCTTTTTTATAGAACTGTTAAAAAATTAAGTAATAATGGAAAGAGAATAATTATAATTATCGCTGGGAATCATGATAGTTCCGATGGAATCAATGCACCAAATCCAATTGCAAAAATGAATGGTATCTTTATGATAGGTGACTTAAGTAAAATAATTAAACCACTTAAACTTGATTCAGGAATTGAGCTAATAAATTCAGATATGGGTTTTTTAGAGTTTAAATTTGATAAATATGATTATCCATTAAGAATAATCACAACTCCTTATGTTAATGAACTAAGATTAAAAAAACTTTTATCAGCAAAACACGGTGAAAAGGAAGTTTTGGGGCTTTTAGAAGAAAAATGGTTTGAATTAAGTGATAAATATTGTGATAAAAAAGGTATAAATCTTTTAACTGCACATTTATACATGGCAGGAAAAGGAGAAGTTGATGATATTGAACCCTTAGATGAAAGAAGTATATTACATATTGGGGGGTTAAGAAAGTTATTTACTAATTCTATACCTAAGTCTATTCAATATACTGCATTAGGGCATTTACATAAGTTTAATTTATTAAAGTCTGAAAGTGATTTTCCTATTATTTATAGTGGAGCTATTTTAGAGTATAGTTTTAGTGAAGCAATGCAGGATAAATATGTTATTGTGTCTGAAATTTTCCCAAATTCAATACCAGAGATTAAAAAAATTGAACTAAAATCAGGTAGAAAATTAAAAAGAGCTAGGTTTAAAAATATTGACAGTGCTATAGAGTGGCTTAAAAATAATTTAGATTCTTATGTTGAATTAATTATAGTTACTGACTCATATATAGATATGGATATTCAGAAAATGTTGTATGATACCCATGATAAAATTGTTTCTATTATTCCCGAAGTTATTTCAAAGAACAATAAAGATGATGATTTTGAGAATTTTTCATTGAGTGAAGATTTTGAATCTTTGTTTAAAAAATTTTTTAAATATAAAAATAATAATTTAGATCCATCAGAGGATATTATGAATTTACTAAAAGAAATTAGGAGTATTGAGTAGATTTTTTGCCGTTTCAACCTGCTAATGCAGTTTTACACGGTTTTTCAAGCCTTAAAAGTCTTGAAAAAGAGAAAATAGGAGAACTAACATGAGTAATTTTAGTAAAACCAATAAAATAAAATGGGCAATCAAAAAATATAATGAGTTAAACCTTGATGAACTTTATGAAATTTTGAAAATTAGAGTAGATATTTTTATCATTGAACAAGAATGTTTTTATCAAGATTTAGACGATAAAGACAAAGTTTCATTTCATTTAATGGGTATTGATATAAATACAAATAAAATGATAGCTTATTTAAGAATTTTACCACCTAGTGTTAGCTATAAAGAACCATCTATTGGAAGAGTTGTTACTGTTAAATCTTATAGAAAAATGAAATTAGGTAAAGAATTAATGTTTAATGGTATTAAATTTATAGAAAATAAATATAAAAATCAAGGAATAAGGATTTCAGGGCAAAAATATTTAGAGGTATTTTACAATAATTTAGGATTTAAAACAGTTAGTGATGTATATTTAGAAGATGGAATTGAACATGTTGAGATGTTTAAAGAGGGAAAATGTTACCAATAAAATTAGAAATAGAAGGTTTATACTCTTATAAGGAAAAGCAAATAATTGATTTTGAAACATTAACTTCATCTTGGTTATTTGGAATATTTGGAAAAGTTGGAAGTGGTAAATCGAGTATTATTGATGCCATAACTTTGGCTATTTATGGAGAGGTTGAAAGACTTGGTGGTAGAGATGATAAAAATTATAATTTAATGAATTTAGATAGTAATATATTGTTAATTGATTTTGAGTGTAAAATTAAAGATAAACATTATAAATTCAGATACTCATCAAAAAGAAATGGTAGAAATCATGATAGAGTTAATTCTCCTAAAAAAATAATTTCTGTTTTAGAAAATAATGAATGGATTCCCATTGATAAAAAAGGAGAAGAGATTTTAAATATTTCATATAGAAATTTTAAACAAGCTGTTGTTATTCCACAAGGAAGATTTCAGGAATTTATTTCTCAAGGGCCAAGTGATAGAACTAAAATGCTTTCTGAAATTTTTAAATTAAACAGATATGATTTATCAGGTAATATTAAAAAATTAAAAGAAGAAGCTAAGGATAAAAAAATTGCAATTGAAACTTTGTTATCTGATATTCCTCAAATAAATAAAGATGAATTAAATGAAAACAAAGAGCTTTTAGTTAAATATAAAGAAAGTATTAAAAATTTAAAAAAAGAATTTGAAGTTTTAGATAAAAAGAGAATGAAAATATCAAAAGCTAAGGATATTTTTGATGATTATGTTAAAACTTTGGATTTTTACAATAAATATAAAATTATTAATGATAATTTGTCTTCTATAAAAGAAAAGATTGTTATTTTTGAAAGGATAAAACCTTTGATTGTTAAAAATAGTAGAATTTCAAATAAATTATCTGAAAAAAATGATTATTTAAATGAGTTAAAAGAAAAAAAGATATTAAAAGAGCAGGAATTAGTTGAAATTAATGAAAATTTTGACAATTTGAAATTAAAAGAAGAAGAAATAACTAAAAAAAATATTTTTATTGAGGACTTTAAGAATATTTTAAAAATAAATAAATTAGTTAAAAAAATTGAAGAGATTTCTCTCACAAAAGGTAAATTAGAAAATGAAATAAAAAATTTAACAACGGAAAAATATGAAATAGATAAAACATTAAAAGTCCTAGAGATTGATAAAGATAATTTAAAAAATAAAATCAAAGATTTTGACTTTATTGATGAGTTAAAAGAATGGTATTTGAAAAATAATTATTTAGTGAATGAACTTAAAAAATTAAATGATGAATTTATAAAATTTACAAATAAAGTCAATGAACTTAAAGATGACAAAATTAAAATACTTGAGCAGATAAAAGATGAAAATTTATTATTAATTAAAAAGGAAGAATTAATAGGTAAAATCGCTAAATTAAATCTTAATCATAAGCTTTCTAGTTTTACTAAAGAGATAAAAGACGGAGAGCCTTGTCCTTTGTGCGGTTCATTTCAACATCCTAATATATTAGAAATTGATGATGTTAATGATGAATTAAAAGTAACAGAAAATGAACTAAATACTTTAGAAAAAGATATAAAAAATAATCAGAAATTCAAAAATGATATAGAGTTAATTAATTTAAAAATAGATGATAATAGTGCAAAAATTGTTGACAATGAAAAAGATATTAATATGTTAAATTTAGAAATATCTGATTTAGAAAGCAAGTTCAAATGGAGTGAGAAATATAAAAAATTAGAAAACATAGAGGATTTAAAAAAAGAAAAACTTATAATTGAAAATAAAATTGTTGAAATTGAATTGAAAATTAAAAAAAATAATAAAATCAAAGAAAAAATAAATAGTAGAATTCAAAAAAATGAAATTGATTTAAGTAGAGTTTTAACTGAATTTACCTTAAAAACAGAAGATAAAAATGAACTTATAAATAAATTAAAAAAATTAAATAATAAAGATTATTTAAGCTCTAAAAATGAAGAAATAGATGAATATATTTCAAAATATACTAATGAAATTAACTCTTATAATAACGAATTATCAAAGCTTATAAAACAGTTAGATAGCTTGAAATCTGAAGTAAATACAATTAGTTCAAGAATACCTGAATTAGCTTCTGATGTGTATGACTTAAAAATTGAATTAGCTGAAAATGATGATAAATTGAAAAATGTTTATCAAGAAACAAATTTAGATGAGGCTTTAGTTGCTCCAATTTTAAAAGAAAAATTTAACTTAAAACAAAAAAAATTAGAAGTAAGCGAAGCAGAAAAAAAATATAGTATATTTAAGTTTAAATTGTATGAGTTACTAGAGAAAAAATCTCAAAATCCATATTCTGAAGATGAGTTTTTAGAAAATAATATAATAATTGCTAAAAATAGAGAAAAATTGGAAAAATTAATTAATGATGCTGCTAATTTAGATACTGAGATTAAAAATAATATAAATAATTTAGCAAAATTTGAAAATAATATTAAAAGTAGAAATAAAATTGTAAAAAGGTTTGATAATTTAGTCGTATTAGAGAAATTATTTAAAGGGCAAAAATTTGTTGAATTTGTGGCAAATTTCTATCTTAGAGCATTAATTGCTAATGCAAATAAAAGATTTTCAAAATTAACTAAACATCAACTAAGTTTAGGCATTAACAAAGATGGTAACTTTATTGTAAAAGATTTTTTAAATGCAGGGAGAGTTAGATTATTAAAAACTCTTTCTGGTGGGCAAACTTTTCAAGCATCTTTTTGTATTGCATTAGCTTTAGCAGAAAGTATTAATACTTTAAATAATCAATCTGAAAACTTTTTCTTTATTGATGAAGGTTTTGGTAGTTTAGATAAGGATAGCTTGAGGCTTGTATTTGATACACTTAATTCTTTAAGATATGAAAAAAGAATTGTTGGTGTGATTTCACATGTAGAAGATTTTAAAAGAGAAGTTGATGTTTCAATAACTATAAGAAGAGATAAGAAAATAGGAACCGTTGTAAAAACAAGTTGGTAAAAGTTATCAGTAGAGTACAATAATAACTTAATCCTTGACATTTACCTCTAATATGAGTATTTTCCTTTAGAGAGCATTAATCCTCCTTAGTATAAGCTATTTATGGCAATTTTACTAAGAATTATTGGTTTTAATCGTGACATTTATTTCGTTAAATTTAGTAATTTAATGAAAGTCATTGATATTACAGCTTTTTGTTGTAGACGATTATTTGGGAAACTATTTTGCTTGGATTATTGATTGGGTGCTTATGCCTAATTTGTTAATTAAATTTGTTGGTAATGAAATGAGTAGAAATAAGTATAGTAATATTATCTCAATAACAAGTAAAAAAAGATTTGAAATCAAATATGATAATATTGTTAATTATTCTATAGTTAAAAATAAAAAAATTATTGCAATTATTCCTACATATAATGAAGAACTTAGCATAAAAAAAACTTGTACTGATTTAATAAAACATCATCCTAATATAGATATTTTGGTTGTGAATGATTCATCTACTGATAATACCGCAAAAATAGTTGAGAGTATGAGTTCTGTTAAACTTATTACATCTCCTATTAACTTAGGTATAGGAGGAGCCGTTCAGCTTGGATTAAAATTTGCTTACAAAAATAATTATGATGTTGCATTTCAATTTGATGGAGATGGGCAACACAGAGCAAATGAATTTGATAAGCTATTAAATAGATTAGAAGATGATGCTAGTGATATTGCTATTGGTTCTAGGTTTATGTTTAATGATAAAACAAATTTTAGATCTTCTTTTCTTAGAAGATTAGGAATAAATTTCTTTGCTATGTTGATAACTTTTTTAATAAGAAAGAAGATAACTGACCCTACATCTGGTTTTAGAGCCTTTAATAAAAAGGCTATTGCAGTATTTAGTAAAAATTATCCCTTTGACTTTCCTGAACCTGAAGTTATTATTATTGCAAAAAAGAAAAAACTAAACATTTCTGAAGTTTTTGTTAAAATGAATGAAAGAGAATTTGGGGTATCTTCTATTAGTCCATTAAAATCAGTTAAATATATGTTTAAAGTTACTATGGCTATATTACTTGCTTTTTTTAGGGAGAATGTTTGACCCAAAGAGCTTATGTTTTTTTGATAATCACAGCATTAATTATTTTTCTATATATTCTTAGAAAAGCTTTAAAAAAAGAAATTTCTGAAATAGATGCTATTATTTGGCTGACTTCATCATTTTTGGGTTTAATATTTGTAAGTGTTCCTGGAAGTATAAATTTTTTACTTAATTTAACTGGTGTTAAATATGCTCCAATTGCCTTTTTAGGATTAATAATTCTATTCTTAATAATTCAAAATATAAGACTTACAACAAGGTTATACTCTATTCAGAAAAAACAAATAAAATTAACACAAGAAATTGCTCTTATTGATTTTAATGTGAATAAAATATCTAAAAAGGCAGAAGATGAATAAATCATATTTCTTTTTAATAGCTAATGTTTTATTTTTAGTAATAGGACAGATACTATGGAAGTTATCGCTTAATAAAAATCCCTTGGTTATTAATTCAGAAGGAATAATTAGATTAATAAAAGACCCCCTTATTTGGGGCGGATTATTTTTATTTGGAATAGCAACTTTGCTTTGGTTTGTTGTTTTATCAAATTTAAATCTTTCTGTTGCATATCCGTTACAAAGTATTTCTTATGTTATTGGTATTCTTGCTGCTGTAATAATATTCAAAGAAAATGTTATTATTGCACAATGGATAGGACTAGTCTTAATATTAATTGGTGTTTATCTTGTCTCAAGAACTGCTTAAAAAACTTTTTTTTATCGCTTTAATAATATTTTCTGTTTTCTTATTTTTTTCTAAATTAGATAAGATTCCGGAGTCAGGTTATGCCTCTTATGATGGAGCATTTTATTCTGATATTGCATTGCATATATATAATGGAGATGGTTTATTAACTTCTATATCTTCTTTTGATCAGTTCTATAAAGTATTGCCAAGACCAACACAAGTTTATCCGTTTTGGCCACTTGTTGGTGGCTCTTTGGCTCATTTATTTCCTCATTCTGTAAAATTTGTTATAAGATTAGAGTTTATTAATTTAATTTTCTCCATTTTTTCAATTTATGTATTATATTTTTTAATATTAAACATCTTAAAAAAGGAGAGCAGTAAAAAATATATATATGCTTTTATTTTTACTATAGCATTTAACTGTATGGCAACATACTATTATTATTCAATAAAACCCTATACTGAATCATTAGCAATTTTTTTAATTTTGTTATCTCTTTTGATATTTTTCAATGTACTAGATTATGCTAATAAGAAATATAATAGCTTTATGTCATTTCTTTTGGGTGTTTTACTATTTTTGTCATTTCTTACCAGATCTCAGTCAGTGATTTCTATTTTTGTTGTATTTTTGTTTTCTGTTTATTTTTTAATAACTAAACAGATTAGTAAGAAATCATTTTTTATTACATGGATAACTTCTTTATTACTATTAACTTCATATTTTTATTATTTTTATCTTATAAAGGCAGAATATTTTGATTTATCTTCATTTTTCATATTTCAAAATAATTATGATTTATCAAAATATACTCCCTTGCCACATGTGAAATCTAATCCAATTTATCTTAGAATACTACATGGCTTAAAAGCATTTTTTGCCTTTGATTATACAAGTGGGGTTCCTAATTCGGGTATACTGATTTTTTTACTGCCTGCAACATTGATAAAATTTAAATATTATAATATAAAATTTAAAATAATAATAATAACAGGTGGATTTTATTTGCTTTCATTATTATCTATGGAGATGACAATTACCTTAAAGTGGCTTTTTGGACACAGGCATGGTATTTTAGTACTTTTTTTGACTTTGTTTTCATTTTTGGCTTTTATTATTTATCTTGAAACTTCAGAGAAGTTTAAGAATATATATATATTCTTCTTTACATCTTTAATATTATTTTCATCTGTTTATTCTTCAAGATATGTTAGAAATAATGATAAAAGTAGTAAAATCAGGTTTTCACACAAAACAGTTAATAAACTTTACTCTTTTTTAATAAGTAAGCAGGAAAACCTAAACCGAAAACTTAAAATTCTTTCTCTTAATTCTAGAAACATTGTTTTATTTTCGGGGACTACGGGATATTTTTTTGAATCAAGAAGAGAAAACTGGAAGGAGTATCTGATATATAAAATGAGAAAACTAAATATAGATTATTTTATTATCAATAAATACTATGACTACTATACAAAAGATAAAAAAGATGATTATTTTACTATTATGAAAGATAAAACGCCAAAAGAGTTTAAGCTAGTAAAATCTTTTGAAGATAAGAAATTGGGTAATTGGCTTGGTATTTATAAGTTAGTCAGTAATAAATAAAATAAAAATAGAAAAAATATAAATAATATGTTAAATTAATCTTTTTATTATTAATGGAGATATTAGTGAATAGAAATATTGTAAAAAAAGAAAATTTAAATAATTACTGTGATTATAAAAAATTCAACTTTAAAACAACAAAAACCTTAAGTTCTGAAATAACTCCAATAGGACAAGATAGAGCTATTGAGGCTATAACAACGGCATTAAATATAAAAAAGAAAGGATTTAACTTGTTTTTATCTGGTAATTCAGGTTGTGGTAAATCGTCTGTAATAAAAGCAATTCTTGAAGCTAGAGCAGTTGAAGAAACTCCACCTAATGATTGGATTTATTTACATAATTTTGATAATACATCTGTTCCTATTGCGGTAGAAGTAGAAAAAGGAAAGGCTAAAAAATTTACTAAAGCACTAAATAAAGTAATTGATGAATTTATTCCACAAGTCCCTAAAACTTATGAATCTAAAGAATTTAAAAATGAAAGAAAGGCAATCTTGAAGGAATATGATAACAAAGAAATTGAGATTGAACAAAATCTTTCACAAAAAATGATGGAATATGGCTTTGTTTTAGGAAAGGGTGATGATGGTGGTTATACGGCTACGCCATTTAATGAAAATGGAGATCTTTTAACTTCTGAAGCTATATTAAAACTTTCCTCAAAGGAAAGAGAAAAAATAGAAAAAAATCAAAGAAAAGTTCAAGTTTTAACAGATAAAGCATATAAAAAATCCAATGATCTAGATAAAAAAATTAAAAAGAAGTTTGAAAAGCACTTAAATAAAGTTATTTTAGATGCTTTAGAAAATGTAGGATTTTACAATTTGCAAAAAACATATAAGTTTAATCAGGATTTAAAAAATCATTTAAAAGAAATTAAAGAAGATATCAATGAAAATGCCCATACCTTTGCTGCTTTGCTAATTGAAGATGAGTTTTTAAATCAGTATAAAAGAGGAGCAACTCTTGATGATTTAACTCAAAGGTATAAAGTTAATTTATTTATTAATAATGAAAAATTAAAGGGTGCTCCGGTAATTATAGATAATAACCCAACAATAACATCGATTTTTGGAATGATAGAGTATGTTGATGATCCCAATAAAGGTCCCATAACTTCATTTATCCATATTAAGCCAGGTAAAATACATCAAGCAAATGGTGGATATTTAGTTTTAGAAGCTATGGATTTATATAAAAACCCTAGATTATGGGAAATGCTAAAGCGAGTAATTAGAAATCAAGAAATACAAATTGGTGATGATACATTTATACATTCTTCAAGGATTGCTGTTAGAATTGAACCACAGCCTATTCCTGTAAATATGAAGGTAATATTAGTTGGTACGCCTGATTTACATGAATATTTTATGACTTATGATGATAATTTTGATAGATTATTTAAAATTACAGCTGATTTTAACTCAGAAATACCAAGAAATGAAGAAAATGAAGCTAAATATGCTTCTTTTATTGGTTCTAAATGCACTGAAGATGGTTTATTACACTTAGATAGAAAAGCTGTTAGTAAAGTAATAGAGCATTCTTCATGGCTTATAGAAGACCAATTTATGTTATCTACTAATTTTAGTAAAATCGTAGATTTATTAGTAGAAGCTGATTATATTGCAAGACAAAAAAATAAAAAAGTTATTTCTAGTGAATGTATTGAAGAGACAATAAGGAAAATAGATTTTAGGCTTAAAAAAGAAAATGAAGAGTTTCAAAGATGGATTAAGGAAAATATTATTTATATTAAAACAGATGATTCCTTAGTTGGAGAAATAAATGGTTTGACTGTTTTGACAACTGGAGAATATAGTTTTGGACTTCCCGTAAGAATTACGGCAAAAACTTTTGTTGGTGATTTAGGAATTGTAAATATTGAAAGAGAAGTTAGAATGAGTGGTAAAATTCATGATAAAGGGGTAATGACTCTTTCTGGTTACCTAGGAAATATTTTTGGACAAACAAAGCCATTGTCATTTGAGGCTTCTATTACATTTGAGCAGCAATATTATCATATTGATGGAGATAGTGCCTCTTCGACTGAATTATATGCAATTTTGAGTAGTTTGTCCGGTATTCCAATAAAACAAAACTTTGCAGTAACTGGTTCAGTTAATCAAAATGGTGAAATACAACCTATAGGTGGAGTTAATGAGAAAATAGAGGGCTTTTATTCTATTTGTAAATATAGAGGCTTTAATCATAATGGAGTTATAATACCTAAATCTAATGTAAGAAACTTAATTTTAAAACAAGAAATAATAGATGCTTCTGAAAGAGGTGATTTTAGTATTTATGCAATTGATACAATAGAAGAGGGTATTGAAATTCTAACGGGAGTAAATGCAGGTAGTATTGAAGAGGTTGATAGTCTTTTTTATAAGGTAAATGAAAGATTAAAAGAATTTTATTCTGTTTTGAAAGATGATAAAGAGTAGATATGTGAAGAAGTAAGTAATTGTTATTCAAGTGACTTATTATTAAAAGGGTAAAGGAGATTAATGGATTTTTATTCTGATATATTAAAAGAAAAGAAGATTAGTGATAGGGAGAGTGTTATTGCTATTGGTAATTTTGACGGAGTACATATTGGGCATCAATCTATATTGAATAAATTTAAAAATTATCCTGATTTAAACAAAGTTATAATTACTTTTAAGCCACATCCTGTTTTATTTGTAAATCCTACTAAGAATTTAAAATTAATTATTGCTGATTATGCAGATAAAATTAATATATTGAAAAAATTTAATCCAGATACTATTTTTTTACAAGATTTTTCAAATATAATAAAAAATGCAAGGCCAATTGATTTTGTAAGAACTCTAAAAGAAAAGTTAAATATGAAGTATTTAATTGTTGGAGATGATTATAATTTTGGAAAGAATAGAGCTGGTAATGTTGAATTTTTAAGTAAAATAAGTAATAGTTTTGATTTTAATTTAATTATTGTTCCTCAAATTGAGGAAAATAATTTAAGGATAACATCATCATATATAAGGAAGCTCCTTTTAAATGGAGAAATAGAATTAGTTAATAAATATTTGTATACTAAGTTTTTTATAAAAGGTTTTGTTGAAACTGGGGCCTCTAGAGGTAAAAAACTTGGATTTCCTACTGTAAACTTTAAATCTTATGCTTCTAATCAAATATATCCCAATGATGGAGTATATATTACCTTCACTAAAATAGATGGAGATACTAATATTTATAAATCAATTACAAATATTGGTAATAATCCAACATTTAATGAAGATGCTAGAAGAGTAGAGACTCATATTCTGGACTTTAATAAAGATATATATTTTAAAAAGATAAAAATATGTTTTCTTAAAAAATTAAGAACAGAAGTTAAATTTAATTCAACAGAAGAATTAGTAGCTCAAATAAATAAAGATAAAGCTAATACAATAAACTATTTTAATAATATAATAATAACAGTTTGAGGTTATTATGAAACAAAAAAATATAGAATCTGCTTTAAAAAGTAATGAAGAAGCTTTTAAAATTATATTTGAAAATACTTCTCTAGGTATTTATATTGCAGATATTAATGGAAATATTTTAGATGCAAATAAAACGCTTTTAGAATTATTAGCTTCTCCATCATTAGAGGCAACTAAAAAAATAAATCTTCTTAAATTCCAACCTCTTATAGATAATGGATATTCTGAGTTATTTAAAACTTGTATTAAAAATAAAGAAACTATGAGTTTTGAAATAAAATATCAGTCTCTTTGGGGTAAGGAATTAATATATTTTGTACATTTAGTTCCCAAACTAGATGTTAATAAAAATATTATGTATATCTACACAATAATGAATGATATAACGAAGCAAAAAAATAAAGAAGAAGAAGAAATGAAAAATCAAAAACTTAAAAGTATAGGTCTTCTTGCTGGTGGAATTGCTCATGATTTTAATAATTTACTTAATGGCTTGTTTGGTAATTTATCATTGATGAAATACACCATAGAGGAGAATCATCCTGCTTTAGACTTACTTGAATCTGCAGAATTATCTATTGAAAGAGCAAAATCATTAACAAAACAACTACTTATATTTTCTAAAGGTGGAGAACCTATATTAAGTACAGTAAGCATGGATAGTTTTATAAAAGAAATTGTTTTATTTCATTTAGCTGGTAGTAATGTAAAGCCTGTATTTAAAATAGATAAAGATATTAAAGTAATTAAAGCAGATAAGGGGCAAGTTGAACAGGTTATTTCTAATATTGTAATTAATGCAATTCAAGCTATGCCTAATGGGGGGATGTTATATGTTTCTCTTTCTAATACTTCTTTGCATGCCAATAACGCCATAAATTTAAATACTGGAGAATATTTAGAAATATCAATAAAGGATACGGGAATTGGAATATCTAAAGAGAATTTACAATCTATTTTTGATCCTTATTTTACAACAAAAGGGCAAGGCAATGGTTTAGGTCTTGCAACATCATATGGCATTATTAATAAACACAAAGGCACTATTATTGTTGATTCTGAAATAGGAAAATATACAAAATTTACAATATATTTACCCGTTATTAAAAATCCTCCGCTTGTGACTAATAAATTAAATGAAATAATTAAAAAAAATAATAGTAAAAACATTAGTAAATTAAATATTTTGATTATGGATGATGAATATATAATTCGAGAATTATTAACCAAAATGCTTGACTTTTTGGGACATAAGGTTACCACTACTTCAAAAGGTGAAGAGGCAATTGACGAATATTCTAAATCTATTACTAATAATAAAAAATTTGACCTAATAATTAGTGATTTAACTGTTCCAGGTGGTTTAGGTGGAAAAGAAATGCTAAAAAAAATTCTAGAAATAAACTCAGATGTTTATTGTATTGTATCTAGTGGATACTCTAATGACCCTATAATGGCTAATTATCAAGAATATGGATTTGTTGGAGCACTTGAAAAACCGTATACTATAGATATGTTAAAAAAGGCTATTGATAAAGTTTTTATTAAATAAAATTTTATATATCAGAAATTTAAAACGAAAATAAATTTTAATTTAGTTGAGTTTTCAGTTTTAGGGTTAAACTAAAACTGTTCTACAGTTGTATAACTTTGTCCTGCCTTTATAATAACAGCCGCTGTATCTGCAGATTTAACACTAAACAAAGTACCATTATTATAAAATAAATTATTTTTAATGGTCATTTTAGGCATTCTACTTTCTTGCCATAATGGGTTTATCGCTCCTCCTACATTATATGCAAAAATATTATCAGTAATAATAACATTATTTAATCTTGATTTTGAACTAACTTCAAGAGTTCCTGCTGTTCCTGTTGTTGGATCTGGATTATAAGGCCAATTTAAAATGAATGAATTATTTTTGAAGATATATTTGTTTAATTTATATCTATAATTTGCTGCATCTGCTTTCCAAGCATAGACATTATTTACCATAAAATTGTTTCTAACTTCAACAGTAACATCTTTATCTACAGGCCTAATTAGAGGTGCAGATGCTTGTTGAGCACTATTTAAGAATGTATTATCTGCAATAACTAGTTTTTTTAATTCCCAATAAGAAAAATGTAAAATTGGTAGGGTAGTGGAAGTTCCTTTTAATAAGCAGTTACTCTTTGCATCGTATTTATTTCCTCTATAAACATCCATAACAAGCCCAGAAATATATAATTCCTTCAATGCAGGTTTTCTACCTTCAAAAGTAAGAATATAAGATGCTCCAACTAAAATAGTTGGTGTATCAAAGGGTGCTCTTTTTTTAAAGTTGTTATCATATCCACCCAAGATTCTTAAAGTTCCTTTTGGGCTTTTTATTTCCGGGAATCCCCATGTACCTGATTTTGTTTTACCAAAATATTCACCTGCTGCGATTTTAATATTAATGGTATCACCTTTGTTAGTAGAAAGAATTTCTGCCGCTTTTCTCATTGCCTTGAATAATTTGTTTTTAAAAAAAATATTATCACCATAAAATCTCCTTGATAAATAAATGATTATCTTAATAGACTTCAATATATTCAAATAAATCAACTAAATATTGTTTAGTTGTTAAAATTTAGTTACTTAAAGTCT
>JAMOQH010000156.1 GCA_027064085.1 bacterium
AAAACTCATCACAAATTTTAAGTTTATCAAGAATAACTTCTAAAACCTTTTGGTTTTTATCTCTATTATTTGTCAAAAGCCTTGGTAAGTATAATAAATTTTTAAAAAGCTCTTTATCAATAAAACCAACTTCAAGCGATTTTTTTAAGTCATTATTAAAATTATTTTCTATAAATCCTCCTTATATCTTGATATTAACTTTACTAAATCCATATCCATCTTGTCAAACAAACAACACAACTTTTGTAATATAAAAGCACCCTCACCCCCACAGCAATTTTCCAAAACCTTATTTATAATATTTTATATAATACATCACTTAAAAAATCATTCACCCTAAGCCCTCTAGTGAGCCCACATGCCACAAATTACAAACTTTTTATAATAAAAACCTCAAAAATCAAACATCGTTTGAGTCATACTTAAAACTTTGTACTATGTGATTCATCTTTTTATTGCAATGTTAAATAAATAATATTATTATAAGTAAAAGCTTGTAACAAATAGCTTTAGCTTTTGTAAAAATGGAGTAAATCAATGAAATATGAAAAAAATAGAGAGTTTTTAAAATCTAGTGCTTGGAGTAAAACATCTAATGAAAAATCAGACCAAGAATTAGGCTTAAAACAACCAGAAATATTTAAAAGTTACAATAAAAACAAGTTAATAAAATTAAAAAACTTTAAAGAAATAAAATTTAAAGAAAAATCCTTTTCTGAAATTATAACATCAAGAAGAACAAGACGAAAATATACAGATAAGGCTTTAACTTTAGAACAATTATCATATTTGCTTTATACAAGTTATGGAATTACAGATAAATCATCTAATAGATACCTTAGAGCTGCTCCTAGTGGTGGAAATAGGCAAACTATAGTAACTTACTTAATTGTTCAAAATATTCAAGGTATTAAAAAAGGTATTTATAGATATATACCCTTAGAAAATGCCATTATTTTTGAAAAAAATATAGATAATATGGAAGAAATTACTTCAAATGCAGCTAGAGACCAAAAATGGATAAAAAAAGCAGGAGTAATATTCGTTTGGACTACAATTCCATACCGAGGAGAATGGCGTTATACCGATAAATCACATAAATTAATTTTACTTGACGCAGGCCATATTTGCCAAAATCTATATTTAGCATCAGAAGCAATAGGATTAGGAACTTGTGCAATTGCAGCATATCATCAAAAACCTATAGATAATTTAATAGGAGTAGATGGCACAAATGAATTTGTTATATATTTAGCTCCAGTTGGTAATTTATAGTATTATTTTTAAGATTTATAATAATTTAAAAATCATTTTTGCAGAAATCGCTATTAATATAATTCCAACAAGTATTTTTACTTGATTTTTATTTAATTTGTCAGTCATAAGATATGCACCTAATAAGGCTCCTATAATAGATGCAACGGCTGTAACTCCAAGTAATGAATAACTTAGTCCCGCACTTGAAATATGACCTAAAAAGCCTACAAAAGATGAAAATATAACAATAAATGAAGTTGTTGCAGATGCTTTTTTAGGATTAAAACCCAACCATACAAGAGTAGGTACTATCATATTACCACCCCCAACACCAATTAATCCTCCAACAAAACCAGCTATTACACCTATAGTTATACCTATTGCTATTTGAGTTCCTTTTGATTGAGCCTGCTCCTTTTCTTTTGCTCTATAAAATAACATCATAACAGCAGCAAATAACAAAAATCCTACAAAAAACCACCTTAACATATCCCTATCTATTCCACCTGCAACTCTTGCACCTAAAAATGAAAAAGGAATAGAAGCAATAATAATAGGAACTGCAGTTTTCCACATTATTAGCTTTTTCTTAGAAAATCTAATCGTTGCAAAAATCATAGCTATTGAATTTAATAATAAAGCAACACTCATAGCATCATATAATTCTACTCCTAACCCATTAAAAACAGGAATTAAAATAAAAGCTGCTCCTAGCCCTGCAATAGTCAACAATGTTGTAAAAATAAATGTTAAAGCACCTGCGCCCAATAATACACCCATGGTATCCTCCATAATTAAACATTATTATAATACTCTCTTAAAATAAGTTTACATTGATTTGAGTCAATATGTTTTAATAAATTATTAATAATTAATATTTAATATCGTATTAGTAAGATAATATTACATCTGTTTAATTAAAAATGGTGTTAATAAACTAAATCTTTATTTTTACAACCATTAAATTCTGATTCTATGGTAATATGTGTAATATTAAATTCTTTGATTAAATTAACCTTAATATCTTTTACTATTTTAGTAACATCTTCTAATAATAGGTTTTTGTTAAATTCTACATGTAACTCTAAAAAAACTCTATGTTCATCTAATTTCCATAAATGTAAATGATGAATATTTTTTATATTTTTATTGTTCTCTACACTAACTTTAATTTCTTCTATATTTATATTTTCTGGAGTAAATTGCATTAATATAGAAATAGCTTCTTTTAATATGCTAAAAGAAGAAGAAAATAGATAAATCGCTATTAATATTGAAATTACTGGGTCTATCCAAACTATATTAAAAATATATATAAAAATTCCACCAATAAGTACTGCTATCGATGTAAACACATCAGTTAATAAATGTAAATATGCTGATTTTATGTTCATATTTTCTTTAGAATCAGATTTTATCAATAAAACACTAACAAAATTCAATACAATACTCAAAATTGCTAGAGAAATCACCCAAGTAGAGCCAATTTTTTCAGGATGAAGTAATTTCTTTACAGCTTCTATTACCAAGAATACAGAAATACCAATTAAGCTTGCTGAATTAAATAAAGCTCCTAAAATTTCAGCTCTTTTATAACCAAATGTCTTTTCATTGTTAGCTTCTTTTTTGCTCAATCTATTTGAAATATAACTTACAAGTAAAGCAATAACATCACTAAAATTATGTAATGCATCTGTTTGTAAAGCAATAGAACCTGATATAACTCCTCCTATTACCTGAGAAACAGTTATAATTGCATTTAAAAAGATTGTTATAAACAAGTTTTTTCCTTCTACTTCATGATGATGATGTTCTGACATATATCCCCTTAAAAAATTCATTTGAATTATAATACTTATTTATAAGTTATTCATTGATTTTAATCAAGGATGCCAATAAAGCAATATGTTAGTATAAAAATATTATTTAACTTTTTAGGAGTTAAAGTGAAAAAATTACTATTTATAATATTTTTTATATCATACTCCATCGTTGCAAAGAATAGATTAATAAAACTAGAAGGATATGATTTTTATCCTAAACAGGAATTAGTAGATAAGTATAATCCTCAAAACTCAATATGGATACCAATATTAGAAACAATAGGGTTTAATGTTATGTTAGGTGGATATAATAAATATGTTACTAATAGTGAATTTGCTCAGATAAATTTTAATACAATTAAGTCTAATTTTAAATATGGTTGGGGGTGGGATGCTGATAATTTCCATACAAATATGTGGTCGCACCCATTTCAAGGTTCTATTTATTTTAATACAGCTAGGTCAAATGGATATAATTACTGGGTCTCTCTTTTAATTACAACTTTTGGTAGCCTCCACTGGGAATATTTTATGGAAACCGAACATCCTGCAATAAATGACTTAGTTATAACAAGTTTACAAGGTGCAAAAGGAAAAGAACTAGTAAACTTATTTGAGCCCTCAATTATTTTTAATTTAGATACAAGGGTTAAATTGGGTATAGAGTATTTACTATATTATAGAGACGGTAAATATGAAAATTTTCCGAATATGTATCTTGATGATAAAGAATTAAGAGCGTTTCTATCTATTGGATTTTAATGTAAAAATTTCTAAGAAAATAATAGAAAAGATAGATAAAAGAAATTTCTAGCACTCATTGATTTTTTTGTAATTATCTCCCTTTAAGCACTTTCGTGCTATTTATTTGAACAAAATAAGATTTATTTACTAAACATATTATAAAGCATAAATAAGGCCGCAAACCAGTTTGTATAAGCAAATAGTTTTTTAAGATTTTTGGGTTTAGATTTTAAAGCGAATTTACCTCCAATTATTCCTCCAACTATAGTCACTACAGCCAATGGAATAGCTAGTTTAGGATTAAAATCTCCATGAATAGCATGTCCTGTAAAGCCCATCAATGAAATAGCCATAATTAAAGATGATGCTGTTCCAACCGCAATATGCATAGAAACTCCAAAAGCAACAACCATTAGTGGTACTAAAAATGAACCACCTGACACTCCTACCATACCCGATGCAAAACCTGTTAAAATAGTTATAGGTATAGCAAGAAAAAGATTAATTCTATAAATATCATCACCTGACTTGATTTTTATTATACCAAAACTATTTTTTAAGTCTAAATTTCCTTTATTTTCCTTAACAGGAATAAGCATTATTGCACCAGAAATAAATAACATAATAGCAAAAATCATTTTAAGAATATAATCACTAAATACACCCGAAAAATATCCACCTAAAAGTGCAGATAATGAAGTAAAAGAACCGATTAAGAATACCAATGCCCAAGAAACAGATTTATTTTTATGAAATACAAACATTGCAGCAAGAGATGCAGAAAATAATATAAATTGTCCTGTTGTAGCTGCTTGATGCATAGGAATACTTGCAATTGCAAGTATTACAACATAAAAGTTACCACCTCCTTTACCAACCATAGTCATAGTTATTGCAACTATTAAAACTAAAGAATAAATAATTATATTAGTCATTATATCTCTCCTCCTTATTTTATTATAATAAGAATTAGGTAAAAAATCATCTACTATAAAATAAAACTGCTCAAAATTGTTATTAAGTTATAAAAGCGAAAGGACAATAAGATGAGCAAACTTACAAAGTAATAATATCAGAAATAGAGCTAGCAAGTAAAGTAAAAATTTCATAGCTTTTGAGTGGAGTTACAGACTTACATATCAAACTAGAACTTCATAAAAGTAGAAACAAATACTTTAGTTGCTAAATCACTTTCTTTACCCTCAATATATTTTTGTTCTAATTCAGTAGAAAGAGCAAATGAGAAATTTTGAGAATAAATATAATTAAAACCTGTAATAATTTTTAAATTAGTATCATTATCAGTATCAGTATTTTCATCATAGTAAAGAGCAGCTAAATGCAATGAATATTTATCAGCAATAGTTAAAGTTGAATAAAGACTATGCCCTAATGACATCACACTTTCTTCATTTTTTAATAATAATCCATAACCAATTGCAATAACACTATTTTTAAATCCAACAAAACCAGTTCCCTTAAAATTACTATTTGAACCGGTAAAAGGAATGGTATAATCTCCATATAAACCTAAATATAAATATTTTGCTATTTTTGAGCTTAAAGTTAAAGTTAATTCTTTATTTTCATCATCATCTTTTACAGATTTAAAGCCAGAACCATTAATTAAATCCAAGGAAGCATTTAAAATATCTCCCAAATTATATCTTAATGAAAGGCCAACATTAGCAGAGTTCCATACTTTATTTTTAGCTCCAAAATTTTCTGCAACAAATCGTTTTCCCCAAAATTTATTTGTAAAACTTTGTATTGAACTATCTATTACCCCAAATCTCATATTAAATTTAGAAGTAAATCTATAATCTAGATAAGCATATTTTGCATAAATATAATTCATATTATTTTCTTCATTTAAATTTGTTAATTTTAAAGTAAATCTTGATGATAATTTATCACTTATTTTAGCTTTTGCTCCAAAATAAAAAGCATCTACCTTAAAGGTATTTTTATTACTATCATCTTTTGAATCAAAATTAGTTAATTGATAATCGTAATCCAAATATGAATAAGAGTGGAAACTTATATCTGTTTTTTGTGCAAATAAAAAACTAGCACTAAGCATTAATGTTAGAAAAATCACAGTTTTCATAATGTACCCCTAAAAAGTTTAATAATTTTTAATTTTCTTAATCTTTATAAAAGAAGTGATATTATTTACGCCTTGTTATAGCAATCTTGACATACATGTTTGTCTCCAAGTGGACGACCATAGCCTTCAACAACCATTTCACCACATATATCACATACAAATCCAGCAAAACTATCTTTTTTACTATGGAGTTCATACTGAAAAACTTCACTGATTTTTAGTATCATTTCAGCAGGTGCATCCATTACTTTTACAATTAATGGGTCAACAACTGCATCAGGAACTTCTGAGGCAGGAATACCAAGCATTCTATATTTAGTGAAAAATTCACTTTTTTTATTTCCTAGCATTGCTTCTGCAGTTGGAGTTACTCTAACAGCTCTACCAGTTTTTTTATCAACTAAAGTAACGCCCCATTTACCATAATGAAGTTTTTTGATATTTCCTTTACCAAAAGTACAACCGGTAATAACCTGAACACCGTCTGCAAAGCATGTAGCACAATGGTCCTCACCAAGCTCTAAGATAGCTAATAATTGACCATCTTTTGCTCTTTCTACTCCAAGTTTATTCATTGCCGCTGCACCAACTCTTAATCCACTTGGCATTGCTGGGCATTTGTGTCCGTGAAATTTTTGTCCCATTTCTAAGTAATCTTTAGGGTTTACAGTCATTTTATCCTCCGATAAATAAATAATAATAATAAAGTAGATAATAAATCTACTTTTTTATAAGAGTTATTATTGCAACAACTCCAACAACACACTTAATATACTCTAATAAAATTATTTTACATTGATTTGAATCAATAAAATAATTTTATTGCCGAAAAACACAAAAAATGTTAATTATAATCATGTTATTTTAAGGATAAAATATGATTATAGAGAAAAAATGTTTTATTGATAATCAAAATAGAGGTATTACTACAGACTTGATTAAACTTCTCGCTCCATATTTTAAGCACCATAAATACAAAGCTAAGGAGCATTTGTGGTATGATGGAGATAATGCTAATAAAATGTTTTTTATTAATTCGGGAATAGTAAAAATTTATGATATTCTAGAAGATGGAAATACAATTACAATTTATATATTTGAAAAAAATACTCTCTTTGGATTTATGCCATTTTTTGACGAAGAACCTTATCCTGCTTATGCAGAAGTTGTTAAAGAAAGTGATATTTCAACTATAGATAGAGCTACTTTTAATAAAATAATCAAAGAAAATCCAGAATTATCACTTAAATTAATGAAAATACTATCTAAAAGGCTCAGAGATGCAATGATAAAGATATCAGAAAATAATAATAAAGATACTTTATCAAGAGTTGCTTCTATGCTCGTATCCATTTATTTTACACACAATAATTGTTATACAGAAAATCAAAATTACACTATAGAAATGAAATTACCATCTTATGAAATTGCAAACTATATAGGTGTTACACCAGAAACATTATCAAGAAATATAAAACATTTAAGTGAAAAGAAAATAATAGAAAAAATAGGTAAAAGAAGTTATAAAATTTTAGATTTAGAGCAATTAAAAGAAATTTCCAGTATTTATTAGTTTTTTTATATTTATCTCCATTTAAGCACATTCGTGCTATTTAATGGATGATTTTGGGAAACTACATTTTTTATTTCTTCTTTTTTACCATTTAAGCCTCCTATATTAATATAACTTGTAAATTTGAATTTAACAAGATTTTTTTCTTTTCTATAAAGGTAAATAACAAAAGTAGCAAAAACTAGTCCAAAATAAAATCAAAAAATTGATTTTATTAGCATATAAATTGTAGTAATTAAAAGGATATTATGAGAGCATTCATGGCCAAGGCAAAAACAAAAAATTCAAAAGAAAAAGGAACAAAAGCAAATAATTCAAGAAAAGCAAGTATTTCCTCTAAAAAAATAGTCAAAAAAAAATCTAAATCTAAGAAAAAAAAGAAAACATCTTTGTTTTCTATTTTGTTTAAATTTATTTTTATTTCTTTAGTATTAGGGGCTGTTTCATATTCTTTATTTTTTATCAAAATAGAGGGGAAAACAGCTTATTCTAGAATCATAAAGACCTTAAAAGAAACTAAGTCAACCCAAAAACCCAATAATACCAAAGTTGATTTGGTAAAAAATAATCCTAAAAACAAGAAAAAAACAATAGTTAAACCAAATAAGAGAACAAAAGACATATTACGAGCAAAAAGAAGAAATAGGAATTTAGAAAAAAGAACAATTAATAAAACAAGAGTTGATTTTATTAATAAAAAAGCGATCTCTAAAAAAGAAAAAAGTAATTTAGACAATATTATAAATTCTAATTTATGAAAAAATTATTTATTTTAACAATATTAGCCTCAATATTAATTGTATATTCATGCAATAAAAAAGAAGAAAAAAAGAATTTTTTTAAAAGAATTGATTATAAAATCACCCAAATTCTTTATAAAAAGGATTATGAGAATGCGATAAAATATATTGATTCAGTATTCTTTAATCAAGAAAATTTATTAACAGATAAAAACAAATCCTATCTTTTATTTAAAGAAGCAGAAATTAAATATTTATATTTAAATAATTCCATTGATGCATATAAAGAAATGAAGAAATTATTTAAAAAAAATAAATTAAATAAAAAAAACTATACTAAATTATTAGAATATTTAATAGAAATATCAGAAACTTCTGATTATCAAAATTTTGCTGTTTTTTTAGAAAAACTAATAAAAATAGATTTAAATAAAAAAACACTATATAAATATATTAATTACTTGAAAAAAGAGAAAAAAATAAAAAAACTTGAAAAAATTATTGAAAATAATAAGGTTTTATCTAAAGATGAATTAATATTTTTAAAACTAGACATTAAAATATTAAAAAAAGAAAAAAAAGAAAAAATATTAAAATATATTAATAATCAAATCAAAAAATCAAAAAATCAAGAAACTATAGATGATTTGAAAGTAAAAAAAATATTTTACTTAGAGCAAGAAGAAAAAATTGATTATACTGAATTATTAAATATTTTAAAAACAATTAAAACTAAAAAATATAAAAATTTAGTAAAAAATAAAAAAATATTTTATAATAAAAAGATTTCATTGTATAATAAAAAATGAAGTTTTTAATTTTTTTTATTATATCTATATCAATTTTTGCAAAAAAAACATATTTATGGCAAATGAATAAACAAGAAATCAATAATATTATTATTAAAACAAGTCATAAAAAACAATTTTTAAATAAAATCATAAAATATTCTTGGCTTTTTACTAAAACACCATATAAATTAAATGTTTTAGGAGAAGGAAAACAAAAACCCATTTATAGTTTTAAAGCAGTAGACTGTATAACATATATCGAAATGGTATTAGCATTAGCTAATAGTAGTACATTAAATAACTCTATCTCATTATTACAAAAAATAAGATATAAAGATGGAGAAATAAAATATAAGAAAAGAAATCATTTTACGGTAACTCAATGGATACCTAATAATGAAAAACTTGGAATAATAGAAAATATAACCTCTAAAACATCAAAAACAACCAAAACAATAACTAAAAATATAACTATAAATAATTTTAATGGCAAATTTAAAAAATTTAAAATCCTCAAAGAAAATCTTCCACTAGGAAAACACAGTCTCAAATATATTCCTATTAATTATTTTCTAAAAAATCACGATAAAATACATATACCTTCAGGAGCTATTGCGTTAATAATTAGAGAAAAGAATAATTATCCAATTTTTACTTCCCATTTAGGATTTATAATAAATACTGGAAATCAAAAAATATTTAGATCAGCAGTGACAAATAGAAAATATAAAGAGGTTAGAGATTATAGATTAATTCCTTATTTAAGATTTTATAAAAATTATTTTGCAAAAAAACACTGGGGAATACTTGGAATCACATTATTTTTACCTAAGGAATTAAGTGAAAGTAAGTAGCCTTTATGATATTATTATTGAATCTAATAAAATTTCATCAATAAAGAAACATTATATATACAACAAATATTCAACATTTGTAACAAAAAATAAAATAAATAACTTTAGAAATATTGTTTATTTTTTAAAAGATAATTTTAATGAAGAATTATCTTTTATCAAAAAAGAACAATTGTTATCACTTATTAAAATCTTATTAAGTAACGCCAGTTATTATAAATTATCAGTAAATAAAAAGAAAATACAGCTCAATCAAGTTAAAACATCACAATTCGACTATAACTATATCATTCATTACTTGAAAAATGAGTTTAAACTATATGATATAACTAATAAAAATGTGATATTTAAACTCGATAAAATTAAAAACCTATATAAATTCATTAAATTTATGGATAATAACTATTTTTCTTTAATGGAAATTGAGAATTATAATAATATATTTAAAATTAATATATTAGCCTTTTTTTATGATGAAAAATTTGATATATATAAAACTATAGAAAATTATAGTGGAGAAATTATTGAATGAAATAATAGATAAATTTACAATATTGAGCCTAAGAAACTTAGAAGATAAAAATTATGATTATTTAATTTTAGATATTGAAGAAAAAGAGGAGATAAAAACAACAATTAATTTTATAATTGAAAATAAAATTAATATAGATTTTTATTTCTTCATTAATGCAAGATTTCAAAAAAAGAAATTATACATACAATTATCTGACTTAAAAGTAAATAAAGATAAAATTATAAATAACATAAAAAAAATACATAATTTTTTTAGAATCAAATATAACAAAAATATATCATTTAAAAAATCATCAAAACATTCTGTATTTTTTGAGGGAAAAAATTTTTTATTGAATTTAAATAAAAGTAATAAAGAAAAATATAAAAATCAATCCTTAGATATAAATTCAATTGAAAGTTTAAAAAGATATCAAGTCTTATTAGCTTTTAATGATAATTTAAATTTAATAAACAAAATAGAAATAAAAGATGAATATAAAAAATTATAAAATTGATAGATTAAACTATTGTAAATATTGTGATTATAATTGTGAAATAGTTTGTCCTATTTATAAACTAACTAAAAACAAAGAGCTAAACCCAAAAAATAAAGCAATTAAAGCCTTGTATAGCATAAAAAGCTGGGATTTTTCGGATAACATTGATTTTTATGCTTGTATAAATTGTAATAATTGTACAAATTATTGCCCCCATAAAGCTCCAATATCCGAAGTACTCAATTACGCAAAAGAAAAAACTATCACTAGTAATAATGCTAACAATAAAATATTAAAATTTGAGGAAGATTTTTATATTAATTTAGAGAAAATTGTATTTTTAAATACAGATAATCATATTATTATAAAAAATATTCCTGATTTCTTATCCTTTTATAATATTGGGTTTAGAGATGAAACTATTACAGAGCTAAAAACTCTTTTGAGGAATATTGATTCAGAAAAAGTTTTCATTGAAGATATATCCTTTATTTATTTAGTTAATCAACTTAAGAATTATTTAAATAAAATTAAAATCCCTGACTTTCTATTTTATTCTCATAAAAAAGAAGATTATATAAAAATAGTACTCTCTAGCTTAGAAATAACCAATCAAGAATTATATAATTTATTTATTAAAGAATTCAATAATTATTGAAATTTTTCAATAATTTAGCTATAATATAATCTATATTAATTCTGAGGTGTATATGAAATTTCTAGTTTTTATTTTATTACTTATGGTTTATTCATGTGGAGACCATAATACAAGTTCAAATGAATGTAATCCTAAATGTGAAAATTGGCAAGAATGTAGCAATAATAAATGTATTACAAAAAAAAATAATTGCACAAAAAATGGTGATTGCCCATATACTTATATTTGTGACATAAATACTCATAAATGTATTGAAGATGATGTTTGCAGGCCTGTTTGCAATGATAATTGGCAGGAATGTAAAAATAAAAGATGTATAGCAAAAGAAGGTTTTTGTATAGATGATACTGGTTGTTTAAATGGTTTTTTTTGTAATATGCAAAGTCATAAATGTACTTCTGAATGTGAACAGATTGTTCATGAATGTGAAATTGGAGAAAGTTTATGTGATGGGCAAAATTTAAAATTTTGCGAAGAAACAACTTGTGGAAATGTATATAAAACAGCTCCTTGTGAAGATAATAAAATATGCAATAACGGAGAATGTATTAATCCTGATTGTATTGATGAATGCGAAATAAATAACAATATTTGCTCTGGATATAATAAAGTAAAAGTTTGTGAACAAACTGATTGTGGTAAAAAATTTAAGGAAATCATATGTGAAAACAATAAAGGCTGTAAAAACGGAGAATGTGTAGAAAATTATTGTAGCGATGAGTGTAATCCAAATGAAGAAAATTGTAAATTGTGGGATATGAAAACGAGTTCATTTACTCAAACAGACCAAAATAATATACTCTATGACAGAAATGAAGAATATTTAAGATGGCTTTATAGTAAAAATATGTTTTTTGGTGGTGTTGTGGAGGCATTTTTTGAAAATGAAAATTTGCTCGAACATATTATATCCTATGGAGGAGTAGGAGATAGTGCAATATGGACAGGAACATACTTAGGTGCAGAATCATTTAGATATATGGCAACGGGCTCACTAGCTTCTTATAATAATATTAAAAAATTAATAAAAACCTTACACTTATGGTTTAATGTATCAGGATATGATGGACTTCTTGTAAGATATGCTGCTGAAACAGATAAATTAAATAACTCCGATAAACCAACTGAAGACATGCTTAATTGTGGAATTAACAGAATTTACTGCAATATTGATTATAATGGTAAAAAATATAATTACAAAGGACATATCAGTAGAGACCAATATCAAGGAATACTACTTGGTTATTCACTTGCTTATAGTGCATTAGGAAATTCTAAAGAAGAACTAAAGTTAAAATCATTAATTAGAGACGATATTTTAGAATTAGTTAAACAATTAATGAAAAAAACTACTTTAAATGTAAAATATGAGATATACGATGATAGAATTCCTGATTATTTAGGAGGTAGTCCTGTTACCGGGGAAAAAACAATAGATGCTAGATTTGTTGTTGTTTCACCAAGAGAATTTCAAGACGGAAAAGTAATAGTTAAATACTGTAGTATTGGACACTCTGATTGCGAAACAAATTTTTGGGGTTTTCAGGAGTTTATGCCTGATTTAAAACCGTTTTTAGGTCAATTAACTTCGTTACTGAGTTTTGCTCCATATATCCCAAGGAGTGGAAGTGCAATTATGCTTCCTACAATTTTTAATATTGCAATGCAAGTCACAAAAGACAAACCTGAATATCAAAATGACTATAATAGAATCAAAAATTTTTATTATAATAACAATGATGAATGGAAAAATGTTAATGATTGGTTAAAATCAGCAGAACAATGGCAATACCTTAATCCTTGTGGAGAAAAATACTATGGTATTAATATTACTATGGAACCTTTGTATAATTTACTGCGTCTTGAAAAAGATACCGATATCAGAAACAGAATATTAAATAATGTATTAATTGATAAAATTTGGGAGGAAGTTAAAACTCATAAAAACTCATTTTTTTCATATATTTATCTTTCTGCACTAGAAAATACTGATGCAGAAGTTTTAAATTCCACAAACGAACAGTTTAGAGAATTTACAACAACGCCTAAAAGACACTTTACTGTTGATTTAACAGATGCAACTACATATCCACAATATGCAAGTCGTGAAAGTGGATGTACTAATCAAGTTAGTCATGATACTGCTGTAGATGTTAAAGATAGAGAAATGAGTGATTTTATATGGCAAAGAAAGCCTTGGGCCTTATCTTCAGGTGCAAATTTAAAAAGAATTTACCCTGGAGTTGACTATTTAATGGTTTATTGGATGGGGCAATATTATAATTTTTTACCTGAAGACAGTGATTCTAGGTGTTTCAAACTTGAAAATTAGAAGTATTTCATATTTTTTTTGATTTTTTGCTTCATTTACTATATAATTCATTATATTTTTGGAGTGATAAGTGAATAAAGATGATAAACCCTTTATTATGAATAAAAATAACAAGAAGGCTCCACCTAAAAAGCCAGAAAAAGAAGTTCTTAATTTAGAAGAATTATTAGTTGATAAATCAAACAAAACAATGATATTAGATTTAAACGAAATAGAATTCGATAACAAAATTGATGAAATTGACGAAATTGACGAAATTGATGAATTTGACGATGAAAAAACAGAAGACATTTCAAATCATTTTAATAATTCTTCAAATACTATACTTGAAAATAAACCTGAATTAAAATTAGATGACTTACTTGAAGAAAGAACTATTGATAACTTTGAAAGATTAAATTCTAATCAAGATAAAACAGTGGTAATATCAATAGAAGATATTATTGAAACACCCCCAACAGTAGAAACAGAAAGTTTTGTTGAAGATGATCAAATCTTCCAAGAAACACTTGAAGGATTAACAGCAACAACAGGTAATACATTTATTAAAAATATAGACAAAAAAATATCAGATAGTCTTGCTTCACTAGAAACAACATCTAGTAAGGAATATCATGTTGATGAACCCCCTAATATAGAAAATCAAGAAAACAATACTATGGAATCAAGTACTGAAATATTATTAGATTTATTAATATATGGAAAACTTGAACAATTTGAAGTAAAACTTAAACAGTTACAAGAAAAATTTGATAATAATGTGGTTGATTTAATAAAATATATGTTTGAATTTTATGTAAAAAAAGATGATTAATATGAAAAAACTTATTTTTGTTATAATATTTTTTATTTCTATGAATATATATTCACTTGAATTAAACAAAAACGATAATTGTATATACAGTTTTCAATCAAAAGAAGCTTATGATGCAGAACTTAAAATAGAAATTAAAGCTTTAACAGATAAAAATATAAAATTACTTATTACTCAACGAAATGGAGCAATAACAAGTAAAAAAGAAGTTTTATTAAGTAAAAATTTCAATAAAGAAAACATAATAAATAATTTTTTTAAAATAATAAAAACAAATAATAAAAAAGAAATAAAATTAAAATATAGTAAAATTATTGATAATTATAAATTTGCATATAGATCAAAAAATTATAATGGTTATTTAATAAAAGAAAATATTGAAATAGATAAGAAATTATACAAAGTAAGCTATATCTTTTCTAGTGAATTACCTCTTTTAGGACTGTTTAGATTTACAATTACCCAAGATGTTAAATCTAAAAAAAATTATAGATTCAAAAATATTATGCTTATTAAGGAGTGCAATATAAATGGGAAACTTATAAAATTATGATAAACTATATAGCTTCTTCTCTTTATATAAAAAACAGTGTCCTTTGGCTTGATGCAATAAGCAAGAAAGAACTTTCATTCGTTTCCCATATAGACAAGTTAGTTACTCCTCATACTCGTATTATTGCTACAAAAGAAACAATTGCATTTTATAAAAAATTTTTCTTAAAAGGCGAACCTTTAAATGCACTGCAGTTATCATTTTTTAGAAAATTTTCAATAGGTGGCCTTAACATTACACTTTATCCATCAGGATATTCTTATGGTGCTTCTCAGATATTAGTAAAAAAGGATAATAAAAAAATATTGTATTCAGGCTCTATTAACAATAGACAGCTGGCATTTTGTGAAGAAATTTATTATCCGTCAGCTGATATTCTAGTTATGGAATCTACCTATGGAAATAGTAAATATGATTTTTCTAGTTATAAAGACGAAGAAAATAAAGTTAAAAACTATGTTGCAAGTGAACTTCAAAAAGGAAATAACATTGTTATTTTTATATCTCCCTTAACAAAGCCTCAGTATATAATAAATTTATTTAATGAACTTACTGCTCCTATATACCTACAAAATAAAATATACCAATATGTTAATCACCTTAGAGATTATAATTTGGATATTAAACCAGTGAGATCTTTTGTTACATCAATAGACAAGCCTTCTATTATTTTATACCCTAAAAATAATCATAATAAATTTCCATTATTTTCAGATAATATAAAAAAAATCATGTTAACGGGAAATGCAATAAATAAAGATGAATTAAACAAAAAGTATAACTTAAATGAAAGTTTTACTCTTTCAAGTCATGCTGATTTTAAATCATTAATTCAGTATTCAGAGCTAGTAAAGCCATCTAAAATTTATTTATTGCCAAGTAAAAATGATAACAATGAACTAATAGAAGAATTAAGAGGAAAGAGATTTAATGTTGAAGCATTAAATAACCCTACTCCTAAAAAACTTTTTTAAATTATATGGTAAAATTTTATGAAAATACTAAATACTAGACCAAAAATAGATAATGTCAAATCAACCGGTAAGTTTAAAAAAACTATAAAAATATTGTTTATATCAGGCATATCTATTTCAATTCTTATTGGTTTTATAATCTTTTTTGTTTATGTAGAATATTCTAAAAAAGTATCAATTATTCCACCTAAATCGGGATATAAACCTTCTCTTGTTACAAAAGTCTATTCAGATAATTTGAATCTAATTGGAGAATATTCCACCGAATTTAGAGATGTAATTGCTTATGAACAAATGCCTAAATTATTAATTAAAGCATTTATTGCATCTGAAGATATTGAATTTTATGAACACAGTGGGCTTAATTATCTTGGAATAGTTAGAGCAATGATTAAAAATCTAAAAGCAGGACATATTGTTCAGGGAGGATCATCCATAACACAGCAAGTGGCAAAGTCTTTTCTTACTGATAAAGAAAAAGCAGCAAGGTCTTTGGAAAGAAAAATAAAAGAAGTTATTATGGCTAGAAGAGCAGAACAGGTTTACAACAAGGAATATTTGATGTATCTATATTTAAATCAGATATATTTAGGACATGGCTCCTATGGGGTACAGGCAACAGCAAAACATTATTTTAATAAAAATGTGTGGGATTTAGATTTATCTGAAATAACTCTTATTGCGGGGCTTCCTCAGGCTCCTTCAAAATATTCTCCATATAGTAAAACAGAAATGGCTAAAAAAAGAAGAATGTATGTCCTTAGAAGAATGCTAAAAGAAAATTTTATAACTAAAGAGCAGATGGATAAAGCTTTAGCTAAAAAAATAAAAGTAATACATGATATCCCAAGTAGAGCAAATTACTATGTTGACTTAACTAAATTATTTCCTAATTATGTGTTAATTTATGATTATGGTGTAAGGATTGACACTCTAACTGGTGAAAAAAACCTGCTTACTGATGCAACCTACACACAAGCTCCTTATTTTTCAGAATATGCTCATAAAGTGATACAAAAACTAATTGGTGAAAAAGAATTTTATACTGGCGGATATAAAATATATACAACAGTAAATCTTGAAAAACAAAAATATGCAAGAGCTGCAATAAAGTATGGTTTAGGCAATTTATCTTGGAGACAAGGTTATTATGGCCCTGTTATAAATGATAAAGTTGGAACCGTAACAGTAAAAGAAGTTTTGTATTCATCTAAACAATTAAAAAATGCAAAGGGTGGTATAATATATAAAAAAGATAAAGTGTTATCCAATAAAGAACTAGCTAAAAAAGACATAAATAAAAAACTTGCTAAATACACAGACTTAAATAAGATTAAAAATAAAAGTAAAATTAAAGAATGCATCACCATAAATAAGGAGTATGAATCTTATAGAAAAAAAATTAATGGAAAAATGCACTTTATAGAAAGAAACAATAAAGTAATATACAATCATTGCCTTAAAAAAATAGAATATAAAAAATTCTTTGAAAATTCAAAAGAATATTATCGTGAAGAAAAGGAAGTTCCTTTTAAAAGATACTTAGCGCTAGTAACAAAAGCAGATAAAACAGAAGCAACTGTAAAATTTGGAAAATTTGAAGGAAAAATATTACTTAAAAATACAAAGTGGGCTGAAAAAGCTAACCCAATGGTTCATTATTCAAGAAGAAGAGTAAGAGATTTAAGAACTGTTTTTAATGAAGGATATATCATTTGGATTAGAATTCCTCAAAAAGAAGAACTAGATAAAAAAGGAAATAAAATAGTTTATTTATCTCAAATTCCTAAGCCTCAGGCAGCAATGATGAGCGTTGATTATAAATCAGGCTATGTAAAAGCAATGATTGGAGGAAAATCGTATTCTGATTTTAATAGAGTTTTACAGGCTGAAAGACAATCAGGTTCTATTTTTAAACCTCTTTATTATTCAAAAGCTGTTGATGAAGATTATAATTTATCTACAATTATTTATGATACTCCAATTGTTTCATACGATTATTTAACAAAAGTAAACTGGAAACCTGCAAATTATGAAAATAGCTACAAGGGAAAAGTTACTTTAAGAACTGCTCTTAAAAACAGTATGAATGTACCTTCAATTAAGGTTTTTAGGCATGTCGGAATAGAAAAGGCAACTAAATGGGTTAAAAATTTAGGGATAACAACTCCTTTAAATCAAGATGATTCTATGGCTCTTGGTTCGTCTGCTATTAAGCCTATTGATATAACAAAAGCATTTTCTGTTTTTGCAAATTATGGCAAAAAAGTGCCTTTTATTTTTATAAAAAAAGTAGTTGACAGAGATGGTAAAATTATCATTGACAATACCAAATACTATGACCCTTTTATTTCACAAGATGATATACCAAGTCGTTTGGAAGAAGCTCTTTTTAAAGAAACAGAGCAATTAATCGACCCTGTTACAGCATTTTTAACTTTAAGATTGTTAAGAGCGGTTGTTAAATCAGGAACATCAACAGCAGTAAATTCTTTAAAAATACCTATCGCGGGAAAAACTGGAACAACAAATGATAGTTTTGATGCATGGTTTATTGGGTTCTCAACTAGTTTACTAAATACAGTATGGGTTGGATATGATTTAAATGATAATCCTCTTGGAAGAGGAGAGGCCGGAGGAAGAACGGCACTGCCTATCTGGAAGGAATATGCCAAAAATGCTCTTCGTTATTATATTAAAAATAAAAAAGAAGTTGAATTTGAGCCTCCTGCTGGAGTTTCCATGGTGAGAATTGATAGGGAAACAGGTAAAAAAGCGGGCCCTTCTTCTATAGTAAAAATAGAGGAAGCATTTAGAATAGGAACAGAACCTAAAGAAAAAGAAATAAATTCCGACATTAATGAAAACGAGCTCTTAACCGGAGATGATGAGTAGGAGGAATGATATGAATTTAATTATCAGTGAAATGACGAATAATATCTTAAAAATAGAACCTGAAGTATCAAGAATAGATGCTTCTGTTGCAGGAAAATTTAAAGAGTTGCTATTTGAAAAAATAGATAATGGCAATGCCAGAATGATTCTAGATTTAAATCAGGTTAAATTTATAGACAGTTCTGGACTAGGGGCTATTGTTGCTACTTACAAAAAACTTAAAGCTAATGGTAAACTTGTAATATTAACTAAAAGTCAAGCTATTTTAACTATGTTTAAAATAACAAGGCTTGAGAAAGTATTAAGTATTGTTAACTCAGAAGACATACGAGATGCAATGAAATTATTTGAAAAGGAATAGTTTTGGAACTTATTTTTACAAAAGAAATAAATTCAGTACTCTCGGAAGTATCTAATTTAGTTATTTTAGTTGTTCAAAACTTAAAAATGCTAAATATTAATAATAGTGCTTTAGCAGACATAGAAATCGCATTAGCAGAGGCTTTAACAAATATTGTAAAACATGGTTATAACTATGAAAATAACCATAAAATAGAATTGGCATTATATAAACTAGAAAAAAATATTATCTTAGAAATCACTGATTATTCAGATGAAGTTAAAATTAATTTCAATAAAAAACTTGACTACGATCCAAAAGATACAGATTCCCTACCAGAAGGTGGAATGGGCTTATACCTCATGAATCATTGCATGACTTCCTTAAATTTAAAAAGAATTGATAATAAAAATATTTTAACAATGATAAAGAAATATGAAAAATAAACCACTTATTGTCCAATCAGACAATACAATACTTATAGAAACAGAATCAAAAATATTTGAAAAAGTTAGAGATAAAATAATACTTTTTTCTGAACTTGTTAAAAGTCCTGATTATATCCATACCTACAAAATAACATCCTTATCTCTATGGAATGCAGCATCTAGTGGTATGAATAGTGAAGAAATAATTTCTATAATTAAAAAATATAGCAAATATAGTATCCCCGAAATTGTCATCTACGAAATAAAAGAACAAATCAGTAGATTTGGAGCTATAACATTAGTTAAAGAAAATAAAGATTTTTTAAGAGTTATAATAAAAACAGACTTACTTTTTAGAGAAATAATTGCAAATAAAAGATTAAAAAAGTTTGGCTTAATTACTGATAAAGAAAATGAATTTTTATTACCTACACCTAACAGAGGTAGTTTTAAATTACAAATGACTAAAATTGGTTATCCTGTTGCCGATTTGGGAGGATATATTGAGGGAGCTAAGTTAAATATTAATTTAAGAAAACGATTAAAACAAAATTTTTCTCCATTCGAACTCAGAAATTACCAAAATGATGCAGTAAATGCTTTTTATGCAAATGGCTCTCCTTATGGAGGAAGTGGAACAATCGTTCTACCATGTGGAAGTGGAAAAACAATAATTGGTATAGCTACAATTTCAAAACTAAAAACAGAAACTTTAATTATTTCAACAAATATAACAGCAATAAAACAGTGGAAAGCAGAACTCTTAGATAAAACAAATATAAAAGAAGAAGATGTAGGAGAATATAGTGGAGAAACTAAAAATATTAGACCTATTACTATTGCATCATATCAAATTGTAACTTATAGAAAAAATAAAACAGCCCCTTTTAAACATTTTTCATTATTTAACGAAAGAAATTGGGGATTAATTATTTACGATGAGGTGCATTTATTACCTGCACCCGTATTTAGAGTTGTATCCTCCCTACAATCAAGAAGAAGATTAGGCTTAACTGCAACATTAATAAGAGAAGATGGTTTAGAAGAGGAAGTATTTGCTCTTATTGGACCTAAAAAGTTTGAATTACCTTGGAAGCAACTAGAAACTACTGGTTGGATTGCAAAATCATATTGCGTTGAATACCGGGTAAAACTAAAAGAATCCTTAAATATTCATTATGCAACATCTGACAAAAGAGGAAAATTCAGAATCGCCTCTGAAAATCCTAGCAAATTTAATGTAATTGATAGAATACTAGAAAAGCATACAAATGATAACATCTTAATTATTGGTCAATATATTTCTCAGTTAAATATGCTTAAAGACAGATATCACTTCCCTATTATTACAGGTAAAACTCCTAATAAAACTAGAGAAATTATTTATAATGATTTTAAAAATGGAAAAATTAAAAAATTAATAGTTTCAAAAGTCGCTAATTTTGCAGTTGATTTACCAGATGCAAATGTTGCAATTCAAATATCTGGAACTTTTGGTAGTCGTCAAGAAGAAGCTCAAAGACTTGGTAGAATATTGAGACCTAAAAAGGGTGAAAACATAGCATATTTCTACACTATTGTTACACAAAATACAATTGAACAAATTTATGCTCGAAATAGACAAATGTTTTTAATTGAGCAAGGATACAGATATCAAACAATTAATTTTGATGAAGAATAGATATAACTTGATTTAGAATTTTAATTTAGATATAATGGTATTAGCTTTTATTAGGAAAAAATGAGAATTGCTATAATTTCAGATATTCACTCAAACTTAAATGCCTTAGAGAATACTTTAAAAGAAATTGATAAATTAAATATAGACACTCTCATTTGTCTTGGAGACCTTGTTGGTTATGGAGCCCAACCTAATGAAGTAGTTGAATTAATCAGGAAATCTTGTGACTATGCTGTTATTGGAAATCACGATGCAGCCGTTGTAGGCAAATTAGATTACACTTATCATTATAAAGCAGCAAAAGATGCGATTGATTGGACTAGAAATAATTTAACTACAGACAACTTAGAGTGGTTAATAAGCTTACCTTATAAATTAAAGATCAAAAACATATCTTTTACTCATGGTTCACCAATTTCTCCTGAAGATTTTTTATATGTTTACAATAGTAGTCATGCAAGCCTTTTAAGCCAATATTATGATGAATTATCTAAATTTTCATTCATTGGTCATTCGCATTTAATAAAAGGATATACTTTTAGTAAAATCTTGGCAGATGAATTTAAATTGCCAAGAAAGGGGTTTTTAGAAAATAATAAATATTTATTTTCAGTTGGTAGTGTTGGACAACCTAGAGATGGTTCTCCATTATCTGCATTTTTTCTATTTGATACAGAATTAGAATCTGTTGATGTACATAGAGTTTATTATGATATTAATCCTACTGCAGACAAAATAATTAATGCAGGACTTAGTCCTAACTTTGCAAAAAGATTATTTTTAGGTATTTAACAAATGATAAAAATAATAGATTTACATAAAAGTTTTGGTGATAAAAAAATACTAAAAGGTGTAAACTTAGAAATTAAAGATAAAGAAATAACAGTAATTCTTGGTGGCAGTGGCAGTGGTAAATCAGTATTAATCAAACATATTATGGGATTGTTAAAACCTGATAGTGGAAAGATTATAATTGATGGTGTTGATTTTATAAATGCCACAGGCGAGAAACTTCTTGAAATCAGAAATAAATTTGGCATGCTCTTTCAATATTCAGCTCTTTTTGATTCTATGAGTGTGAAAGATAACATCGCATTTCCGTTGTTTGAACACACAAAGATGAGCAAAAAAGAAATATATAAAATCGTTTCAGAAAAACTTGGCTTAGTTGGATTAGATGGGGTTGAAGAATTATTTCCTGCTTCTCTAAGTGGAGGAATGCAAAAAAGGGTTGCGTTAGCTCGTGCAATAGTTCTAAAGCCCAAAAATATTGTATATGATGAGCCTACAAGTGGCCTAGATCCGTTAATGTCAAAGCAGGTTGATAGTTTAATTGTAGATATGTCAGACAAACTTAAAATAACATCAATTATAATTAGTCATGATATCCCTTCAGCATTTAGAATTGCAGATAAAATAGCAGTTTTATACCAAGGAGTTATAGTTGCAGACGGAAGTCCTCAAGAAATATTGAAATCAAAAAATAAATATGTTAAAGAGTTTTTAGATACTGGTTTTGGTAGATGAAATTTTTTATATTATTTAGCAATATTTTCATCCTTTTCTTTATTACTTCTTGCTCTAAAACAAAAAAAGAAACGAAAGTGTTTGTTCTTGATAAAAATATTGAATTTAACTTAGATAAAAGTAATTTAAATAACTCTAACAGTAATAGTAGCAAGAAGCTAGAATATAATTTTAAAGCTCAAAAAGATATCATAAAATATAAATTAAAATCTTTACAATTATTTACATCAAAAAATAACCAAATACTTTTAACGGTAAGCTTTATCATTAATTTTAAAAAAAGTGAAGATAAAAAAAATAATTTCAAGTACAAAATATATTTTAGTAATTTTAAGATAAAGCATAAAGTTTATAATGGCTATTTTGACTTTAATACAGTTAATAAAAAATATAATTTAATTATGAATGCATTATACTTTAATATTTTAATAAATTCTTATGGAAATAAATCATTTGAAATAGAAAATAAAGTAGGACTAAATTCAAATTTAAAATCTATGGCAAGTTTTATTTTTAACATCATAAACTATATTTTTTTAGAATTTCCAACAAATAAAATAGAAAATAGTAACTTCATCTTTACAGATAAAAAGTATGAATTGACATCTAATTATAGTGAAAATGGCTCTCTTTTACTTAAATACGATAGTTCAAACAAAATAAATTTTAATATTGAGTACAAAAATGATTTTATAATTTTAAAATCGGATGACAAAAAGAAAAAAATAAGAATCTTATTCTCTGAAAAAGAAAAAATGCCACAAAAAATAAACTTACTGTTTGAAGACAAAGATAAACTAAAGTTTGAAAATAAAGAATACACTTACTCACTTAAAAACTATTATTTTATAGAAAAGATATAGATAACCTTTATCCTCCTTATTTAAAGTTTTCAGAACTTCTTTTATTTAAATATACAAGCAAAGAAAATTTTACTTTTTAATCACAGATTCAATAATTAAATTCAGAATATTAAACTGGGCTTTATCTTCTATATATAACAAAGCAAGTGATTTATAATCTTTTACTTTAGTTCTAAATATATGACTATCCATATCAGTTAATATTACCATTTTACTTCTTTTTATTTCTAGTTGATTACAAATGATTTCTAAAGGAGTTGTTTTAAAAATATTATCTTTTCCAATACAATAGAAAACTAAATCATAATTATTGTTTATTTTGGATAAGTTTTCTATTGTTACAATATCATTAATAAAAATATCTTTGAATTTATCATCAATATAATCAGAAAACTTGCTCATAATCTCATCAGAGAAGTTGATTGTTAGAATTCGTTTTTGTTTATAACTACCATTAAAAAGAGAGATTACTGAATTTACCTTTTCCATAGGAGAAGCATCTTGAAAGATATCGCTAACAACAGTTACGGCATCAACTCCTGTTTCTATCACCGATACAATATTACTCAAATTTATCCCTCCAAAAGCAACAATTGGGATATTAATGTTTTCCACAGCTCTTTTCAAGTTATTTAATGAAATATAATTATAATGCCCCATATATTGTTCTGAGTTTGAATAAAACAATGGACCCATTATCAAAAAATCAGCATTATTTTCATAGGCTTTAATTGCACTCTCATAAGTATAGCATGCTTTACCTATAACACAATCTCCTAAATACTCTCTCACCTCTCTTAGAGTCTTTACACTCTTATCAAGATGTATTCCATCTAAATTAAGCTCTTTAACTATTTCAATATTTTCATAAAGTATAAGTGAAAAATCAAATATATTTTTTAATTCTAATATTTTTTTTATTAACTCCACAATGAAGTCTTTATCTTTATTTAATATTTTTATTTCAATTAATTTTATACCTGAAAGTAAGTAATTTTTGGTAATATTATAAAACTTTTCTGCTTCTATATAATTATAATCAAGAATTGCATAAAATTCACTGGGAAGAAATTTCTGCATTTTATCCTATAAATTTTAGCATTTTCTTTAAATTTTTAACAGATAACTTATAAGGAGCATATCTAATTGGAGGGTCTATTGAAATATTTTTTTTCATAACTGATTTCCTGTGAGAAAATGTTTGAAACGAATAAATACCATGATAATCTCCCATGCCACTGTTACCAACACCACCAAATGGCAGATAATTTGTTGTAATATGCGATAGGGTATCATTTATGCAAACTCCACCAGAGGAAGTATTTTCTAAAACTCTTTCTTCTACTAATTTACTATTAGAAAATAAGTATAATGCAAGTGGTTTAGGATGTGCATTTATTATATCTATTGCCTCTTTAATATTTCCATATTCTAAAACAGGTAAAATAGGGCCAAATATTTCATCTTGCATAACATTATCATCCCAATTCACATTATCCATAATTGTTGGAGCAATATATTTATCATTTTTATCAATAACTCCACCCATTGCAATCTTTTTATCATCAAAATAAGATACCAACCTATCAAAGTGTCTTTCATTGATAATTCTTGGATAATCTTTACTTTCTTGAGGATTTTCTCCATAAAAATTTTCAATTTCCTTTTTAATTAGTCTAATCAGATCAATTTTTACATCCTTTTGAACAATTAAATAGTCAGGTGCAATACAAGTTTGCCCTGCATTAAAAAATTTTCCCCATACAATTCTTCTTGCCGTTACTTTTAAATTCGTTGCTTTATCTACAATACAAGGGCTTTTACCACCTAATTCCAATGTTAAAGGCGTTAAATTTTTTGCAGCGGCCTCCATTACTATTTTTCCAACATTAGTACTTCCTGTGAAAAATATATAATCAAAATTTTCTTGTAATAAATATGTTGCTTCCTGAATTTCACCCTCAATTAATGTAACATATTCTTCTTTAAAAGTTTCTGAAATAATTTTATACATTGCAGCAGAACTTTTAGGAGCTAATTCACTAGATTTTAAAATAACAGTATTACCCGCAGCTATTGCACCTATGAGTGGAGCAAATAATAATTGAAATGGATAATTCCAAGGTCCTATAATTAAAACACAACCTAAAGGTTCGTTAATAATGTAACTAGTACCAGGTTGATGTAATATAGGGGTAGAAACTTTTTTATCTTTCATCCATTTTTTTAATTTTTTAATTGTATAATCAAGTTCTGCCATTACAAAACCAATTTCTCCACCATAAGCCTCAAATTTAGATTTTTTTAAATCATCATAAAGAGCTTTTAGTAATAGTTCTTCATTATTTTCTATAGCTAATTTTAATTTTTTTAATTGAGCAATTCTAAAAGAATAAGCTTTTGTTTGATTGGTTAAAAAAAAGTCTTTTTGCTTTTTTACAATATTCTGAATGTCTTTCTGATTCATAATGCCCCCAATATAAATAAGTTACAAAAAGAAAATAACATATTGCTTAAGCATAGGCAAGAAAATAACATTTTTAGCTTACAAAAAAAATAAGCTTGAAATTATAATTAATTTATGTTATCTTACTCAACCTATTTTGGTGATATTTGGGAGTTTATTATGAAGCAAGATATTTTACAAAAGATAACAGAAGAGTCAGCAGCAAAGCTTGATGTACCTGAAGTTAAAGTTGGGCAAACAGTTAGAGTTCATTACAATATTACAGAAGGTGATAAAAAAAGAATTCAAGTTTTTGAAGGTGTTGTTATTGCAAAAAACAATAATGGTTTAAATTCTACATTCAGAGTAAGAAAGGTTTCTTTTAATATTGGTGTAGAAAGAGTCTTTCCATTACATACTCCACTTATTGAAAAACTTGAAATTGTCGCTCTTCATAAAACAAGAAGATCAAAATTATACTACATGAGAGAGAGATTCGGAAAAGCTGCTCGTTTAAAAATCAAGGAAAGATACTTTAATAAATCTAAATAAATTCATGATTTATTATGGATATAGTCTATTGTCGTTTAGAAACTGCAGAAAATAATACACTTGATTTTAATTTTGAGCAACAATCAAAGTTAAGTAAAGAAGATTACAATTTAGTTTCAAGGGCATACTTTTATACTCTTTACTACTTTTCAACAAAAAATGAAATGTCGGATTTAGATTTAGAATTCTATGAGTTATACTCTCCACCTTTTATAAAAGGTGTATTTATTCTTAAATTTGAAGATAAATTTCTAAAATTAAGCTACACCGATAGTCCTGTATCTTATCAGTTATCTGATTTCTTTCCAGAAACAGGTGAATCAACAATAATAAGTACCAAAGAAAGAGAAATATATAGTACTTTAGTTGAAAATTATAAAATAGATACATGGAAGAATTATAAACTAATTTATAGTATCTTTATTCCAGAAGAAAATAAAATAAATGACAATGATGAATTATCTTTAGTTACATCTTATGGTGATGATTATACTCTTGATAATAGCAATGATGAAAACTCCCTGTCATTAGGCTCAAGTAGTGTTACCTATGATGAATACAGTGACAATCCCACTTCATCTTCTGTAAGCTTTGATAAATATTCAATAAAAGAAAGAAGAGAATTGCTTAAAGAATATAAAAGCAACCTTAAAAAAGCTATTGAACTCAAAGAATTAAATACCTCTATTGAAGAAATTAATAAAAAATTAAAATATTACTCAAACCTTAAGAAGGAAATTGAAAATTTCAATATAGTTATAAAGAAAAAAGAAGAAGAGCGTAATGATTTTAAAGATATTCACTGGATGAGCCAAAACTTATATAACCAAATGAATATCTATATAAATAAAAAAAAGAAATTTGAAGGAGATTTAGTTGCCTACAAACAAAAACTAGAAAAAAATAAAAAAGATATTGAATCAATTATTCCTGATAATATTTTTAAAAACATAGCATTTCTACCATCTTTTTTAATAGCAATTGTTACATTTATATTATCTTGGATTATGAGAGAACAATTTTGGTATCTTGCAGGAGTTTCTATAGTTTTTTTTACCGTTTCATTTTATTATATTTGGGGCTATCTTGATTATATTGAATATATAATTAAACTTAAAAGAGAGAAAAATTTTTATGAGAAAAAGATTATTAAAGTAGAAAAAGATTTTAAAAAAGAATTTGGTAATTTAGAACTTACACTAAAAAAAGAGGCTGTAGAAGATATAAATGTTCCAATTAACAGATATGAAGCTTTAAAAGAATTTGACATAAGCTTGGAAGCAAAAAAAGAAGAACTACAAACATTCATTGCTCAAAAGTTCTCAGATGACACACAAATTAAATTTGAAAATTTAATAAGCGAAAAAAATCTTTTGCTTGAAAGATTAAAATCTTTTAAAAACCTAGATTTAAACTATAAAGAAATTGAATACGAAATTATAGAACTCAAAAAGTCTATCAAAGAATATGAAAAAGAAGAACTTAGTGAATTTTCTTTAGATGATGATGAACCCAAAGAGGAAAAAACTATAGAGTTAGAACCTAAAGAAAATTTAGAATATAAGTATGAATTAAACAAATTAAAGTTTTATTTTACTCAATTAAAAGAATACATTACAGAAGATATATCTGAACTCTATAATAAAATAAAAACAGATTTTCTAGATATTATAAACTTTTCTATTCATTATAAGTTTTCTTTAGATATCAATTTCGAAAACGATGAATTCTTTTTTATGTCAGAAAAAGAAATTAAATGGGATTCTAATCAAGAACAAAAATTTAAATTTTTTTTACAATATGCTTTAATAAAATATTTATCTATAGAAAACTCCACGACTATCTTCATTGATTTATTTAAACTTAATAAAGATTATGGAATACTATTTTCTACATATTTAGAAGAACTTTCTAATAATCAAATTATTTATACTGAAGAATCTTGAAAAAATCGTTATTTAATATAAAAAAAGATATTAATTATGGAGAAAATCTAGCTCTTTTTTATGGTTATAAATCATTTATTGGAATTGACGAAGCAGGAAGAGGTCCTTTAGCAGGCCCCGTTGTTGTTGCTGGCGTATATTTAAAAAAAGATATTTCTGGGCTTAATGATTCCAAACAATTAAGTGAAAACAAACGGAGTGAATTATTTCCTTTAATAAAAGAAAATTCTCTTTATTCTATTGCAGTAATTTCTCCTAAAATAATAGATGAAATCAACATTTTACAAGCAACAAAAAAGGGTATGGTTGAAGTAGCAAAAAATATATTAAATATAAACCCTGATATTGATGTATTACTTATAGACGGAAATCAAAAAATAAACTTTGAACTTGACCAACTGCCAATCGTGAAAGGAGATTCTTTAAGTAAATCTATTGCAGCAGCCTCTATTTTAGCTAAAGTTACACGAGATAACATCATGATTGAATACAGTAAAAAACACCCTAATTATGGTTTCGAAAGACATAAAGGCTATCCAACAAAAGCCCATATTAAAGCAATAGAGAGGTATGGTGTTTTAGACATTCACAGAAAGACTTTTAAACCTGTTAAAAATTTATTATAATTATTTTTGAGATGTTTTTTCTAAGCTTTCTACTTTTGGAAATTTAGTATCTTTAAATTCTTCTTTAACATCACTTAATTCATCGGATTTAGGATACTTTTTAGCAAATAGTTCTATATATTTTTTTGCATTTACTACATCTTTTAGTCTTATGTATGATAATGCAGATTTATAAATTGATTCTTTTACATAAGATGAACGAGGATGCTCAAATATTACATTTTTGAATCTTCTTACAGCACCTTTATATTTTCCTCTTTTATAATAGAAGTTTCCAACATAAAATTGATAATTTGCAAGATAATCTAAGGTTTTTTGAAGCATTTTTTTAGCTTCTTTAATGTTTTTACCTTTTGGATAATTACCAATATAAAAAATTAAAGCCTTTTGGGCATACACTATAGAATTTCTATCTCTTTCATAAGGTGGTGGAAATAATATAAAATCAGTAGGCATATCTTCATAATAAGATTTTGCAATTTTAAATTGAGCATAAGGAACATACTTTGAGTTTGGATGTATTTTTATAAATGTCTGATAAACAGATATTGCATCAATATATTTAGCCTGTTTGAATAAAACATCTCCATATAAAACCCTTAAATGCTCTTGTGCATCTAATTCGTAAGGATAATGATTTTTTACAAAATCTAAAATCTGATAAGCTTCTTCGTAATAATCTTCATCTATTGCTCTTTTTGCTAAATCTAAATTTTTATCAGCAGCAACTCTTGGTGGATACTTTCCATTATAATCTGTTGGTTTTGGAAAACAACCATACATAAAAATTGAAATTAATATAAATAATATTATATTTTTACTCATTATTCCTCCATAAGGTGAATCATTGATTCGTTCATACAATAATATTATATGAAATAAAAGTCAATAAAGAATTATCTTAAAATCTCATAATTACTTGATAAAAACTTATTACTTTGTTAATATTTCTAACTACTTGGAGGCCTTATGAAGTATTTACTTATATTTTTCATACTTACAGTTAATTTACACGCAAATCCATCATTAGATGAAATAAATCAAGAATTTGATTTTGTTTCTCAAAAATATGATATTCCTGCTCCATTATTAAAAGCTTTGGCCTATAAGCAGAGTACATGGAATGTTAATTTTGGTAAAGACGACGAAATGAACCAAGGAATGTATGGAATAATGGGACTT
>JAMOQH010000157.1 GCA_027064085.1 bacterium
AGAATAACAGATTTACCTATAGAAAAAATCAACGATTTACAAAAGGAATTAAATATAAAAAATAATTAACATCATATGTTAAAGCTTACCTTGTTTTAAATTCTTTTTTACATATTTTTTTCTTTTTCATAAAAGATTAAAAACTCTAATACCACTAAGTTTGTTGTTGATGTAGTCAATTTAAGCCCTCTTTATAAAGAGGGGATTGTTAAATAAAAAAATGATTTTTTTATTCATTTTATATTTAAATCCTATTAATTTTAAACATCAGGTTAAAATTTTTGCGGAAAATACATTTTATGTAATTGAAGCAACATATAAAAAACTATTGACTAGTAATAACTATCACTTTATAATAATATAATGTTGTTATGGACTTAAAATGGCAAAAATAATAATAATTTTATTAATCTCAATTAACTTATTTGCAGTAACTGAAAACAAAACAATAAAAGAAAATACAAAAGAAAAAGAAAAGAAAATATATAATGCTCTAAATATATATGCAAAAGTTTTAAACCATATTGAAAACTCTTACTATAAGAATGTAGATACAGAAAAATTAATATATAAATCAATAAAAGAAATGACAAAATCACTAGACCCTCACTCTGAATATATGACAGAAAAAGAATATAAAGAATTTAACGGAGACTTATCTGGTGAAACATTTGGTATAGGCATTGAATATGAAAAAAAAGATGACGATGTTATAATTACAAGAGTTTACAAAGGAAGCCCTGCTGACAAACTAGGAGTTAAGCCTGAAATGAGTATAGAAAAAATTAATAATATACAAGTTTATGAAAAATCAAAAGAAGAAATTGATAAACTAATTAACGGAAAACTAGGGACTAACTTAACTTTAACATATTATTATAAAAACAGATTTAAAACATTAACAATTATAAGAGATAAAACAGATTTAGATGTAATTGAACACTTTTTAGTTAATAAAAAAATTATTTACATTAAAATATCTAGTTTTCAGAAAAACATTAGTAAAAAATTCTTAAACATTGCATTAAGAAATAAAAAAAAGTCTATAATTTTAGATTTAAGAGATAATCCAGGTGGTTATGTTGACGAATCTGTAAAATTAGCAAATTTATTTATTGAAAAAGGTGTTATTGTTTCTTCTATAGAAAGAAAAAAAGGAGAAGACTTTTATTATGCTAGTAAAAAAACTCCATTAAAAAACACTAAAACTATTATTTTAATAAATAGTGAAACAGCCTCTGCGGCAGAAATATTTATAGCAGCAATGAAAGAATACAAAAAAGCAATTATTATTGGAGAAAGGAGCTATGGAAAAGGAAGCATTCAGTCTATTATTAGAATAAACGGTAACGGGGCATTAAAATTAACAGTTGCATTATATTACACTCCAAAACATAATTTAATACAAGCAAAAGGAATAAAGCCACATATAGAAATACCAAAATTTTTTAAAATGGAAAAAAAAGAAAGAGAAGAGGATATTAAAAATATTATTAATTCAGAAAAGAGTGATAAAAAAGAATTATTTTATCCAAGTTACTTAAAAGAGGATAAACAATTTATGACAGCTATAAGTTTTTTAAATAATTAAAGAGGAAGTATGTACACATTATTAAATGGAAAAGAGTTAAGTAAAAAAATTAAAAGAGAAATAGCAAGCGAAGTTGCCAGTATAATTGACTCAGGAAAACGCTCTCCTTCACTTGCTGTTGTTTTAGTTGGAGAAGATGAAGCCTCTAAAATTTATGTTAGAAATAAAATTAAAGCAACTAAAGCAACTGGAATTATTAGTCATGAATATAAATTACCAGAATCAATAACAGAAAAAGAATTAATAGAAACCATTAGATTTTTAAATAATGACGATGAAGTTGATGGAATATTAGTACAACTCCCCCTCCCTAAACAAATAAGTGAAGAAAAAATTATAAATTTAATTGCTCCAGAAAAAGATGTTGATGGTTTTACTCCTAAAAATACAGGAAGATTTTATATAGGCTTAAACTCTTTAAAACCATGTACCCCAAGTGGAATAATGGAGTTTTTTAAAGAATATAATATTAAAATAGAGGGAAAATCTGCTGTAGTGCTAGGTAGGTCTAATATAGTAGGTAAACCTATAGCAAATATGCTTTTAGAAAAGAATGCAACTGTTACTATCTGTCATTCTAAAACTCAAAACCTTAAAAAGATAGTTAAAAACAGCGATATCGTTGTTTCTGCAATAGGTAAAGCTGAATTTATTAAAGAAGATTGGATAAAAAAAGGAGCTGTTGTTATTGATGTTGGCATAAATTATAACGAAGCAAAACAATTAGTTGGAGATGTTGATTTTAAAAATGTTGCAGATAAATGTTCTTTTATAACTCCCGTACCAAAGGGAGTTGGACCTATGACTATAGCAATGCTTATGAAAAACTGTTTAACTGCATATAAAATGAGAACAAAATAACAAGTTAATCAAGCTTTATCATTAAACCATCAATAATTTTATTAAAATAATCCAATGCTTGTTCTAAATTACTAAACTGACTAGTAATTGTTATATCATTTTTTTGACCAAATTTAATATTTGGATATTTATTTAAAAAAGGCATTAAACTAACCAAGTCTAGTAAATCCGGGTCGTCTAAAATCATATAAATTATAGCTCTACTAATAGTTATTTTAGATATTTTATATTTCATTGCTCTGATTTTAATTTTTACTAAATTTAAAAAGTTAATAAGTTCCTCGGGGAACACTCCAAATCTATCTCTTAATTCTTCAGTAATTTCATCAACTTCTGTATCATCTATTGAGTTTGAAAGAGATTTATAAAATGATAACCTCGTAAATTCATCTTCAATATAAGAAGCCGGAATAAGAGCAGAAAAGGCGGTATTTAATTCTGTTTTGAAATCAACAGAAGACTTCTTATCCCCCTTTAGTTCGGCAAGAGCTTCTTTTAGAAAATTCATATAAGTTTCATAGCCAACTTCATCAACATGTCCTTTTTGAGCAAAACCGAGTAGAGTTCCTGCTCCTCTAATTTCCATATCTTGTAAAGCTATTTGAAAACCACTTCCCAAATCAGTATATCTTGAAATAACAGATAACCTTCTTTCGGCAATAGATGTAATTTTTCCTTTTTTAGGTAACTGTAATATGCAATAACCTTGTCTTTCTGCTCTTCCTACTCTACCCCTAAGCTGATATAAAGATGCTAATCCAAAATTATCAGCTCTATCAATTATCATAGTATTTGCATTTGGTATATCAATCCCTGATTCAATAATATTTGTAGAAAGTAATAAATCAAATTTTCCATCATAAAACTCCATCATTAACTTTTCTAGTTTTGATTTAGCTAGCTCTGCATGAGCAATTGCAAGTTTGATATTAGGAAAAAGCTCTAATAAGTAATCTGCCTCTTGATAAATTGTAGCTATCCTATTGTGAATATAAAAGACTTGCCCCCCTCTATCTAGTTCAAAGGAAATTGCTTCTTTTAATTTTTTAGGATTTTTACGAACAACTATAGTTTTTACTGATTTTCTGTTTTTTGGTGGGGTATTTATTATACTTAAATCCCTAATTCCAGAAAGGGAGAAGTTTAAAGTTCTAGGAATAGGAGTTGCAGTCATAGCGAGAGTATCTATATTTAGTTTTAATTCTCTTAATTTTTCCTTATCTTTTACTCCAAATTTATGCTCTTCATCTATAATTAATAAGCCTAGCGATTTGAAATTAACCATTTTAGCTAAAATAGCCTGAGTACCAATTAAAATATCTATTTTTCCTCTTTTTAACTGTTCAAAAATGATTTTTTTATCTTTAACAGACTTAAAACTACTAATAAAATTTATTTCTATAGGAAAATTAGAAAACCTTTTTTTAAATGTCAAATAATGCTGAAACGACAAAACTGTTGTTGGAGCAAGTATTGCAACTTGCTTGTTATCTGCAACAGCCTTAAATGCTGCTCTCATCGCAACTTCAGTTTTTCCAAATCCAACATCTCCACAAACAAGCCTATCCATAGGCTTAATATTTTCCATGTCTCCCATAATTTCATTAATTGTTTTTTCTTGATCTACAGTTAAAATATATGGAAACTCTGAAACAAAAGCATCATATAACTCATCATTTTGAGTAAAAGCATAACCTCTTGCAGTCATTCTAGAAGCATATAGTTGAATTAGTTCTTTTGCTATTTTTTCTATAGACTTTTTAATTCTTCGTTTTCTATTTTCCCAAGCCTTAGACCTAAAACTATCTAACTTAGTAGTAGTTTCACTAGAGCTATGTTTATAGAGTAATGACATATTATAAACAGGAAGAAATAATTTATCACCCTTTGCGTAATCAATTTCTAAAAAATCAGTAATATTTCCATTTATTGTTTTTGAAGAAATGCCTATATATTTCCCTATACCATAATTAGTATGAACAACAAAATCCCCTTTATTTAAATCAGAAAATGAAGAGATTATATTTTTCATTCTTTTAGTTGATGCTGGAGGCGAATAAACCCCTAAAATCAAATAATCAGATAAAAATATTTCTTCATTTGTCTGAAAAGCATCTTTTAATAACCCTGTTTTCCAAATAATTCCGCTACTTAACAAATCAAGTTGATTTAATATTTTTTCTATTTTTTGTTTTCTTTCTTCAACAACATAAAAAATAATAACTTTTTTATCCTGTTTTAAATTATCTTCAATTAATTTTGATAACCTAAAATATGTTTTAGGTTCTTGTAAGATTATTCTATAGGGTGAAGTTATTTCTGAATTTAATACTATAGTTTGCTTAGTTCCATCTTGAATAGGAGATATTTGAAATATTTTTTTACTGTTTTTACTATTATTATCTAAAATTGTTTTTAATGTTTTTAAATCATAATATATTTCACTTTTATTAACTTTGTATATTTCATCTATTTCCTGAGCAATATTATTTGTATCGTATAAAAAAATATTTTTATACTTCTTTTTAATTAAGGTAAAAACTGTTGTTGGATCTTTATAAAAAAATGGAGCATACTCTATTAATTCTTGACTAATATTTTTTTCTTCAATAAGTGATAATAATTTATCTAATTTATCATAAGAAATTATTTCATTTTCAAATTCACTATTTATATATTTTTTAAAATTTTCAATATTGTTATCAGTAAAATCAAAGCGAATTGAAGAAATCAGTTTAAAAGACTTAATTTCTTCTATTGTTGTTTGAAAATCTGCATCAAAAAACCTGATTGATTCTATTTCATCTCCAAAGAGCTCAATTCTTATTGGATTTTGATAATAAGGAACAAAAACATCTATTATTCCACCCTTTATTTGAAAACACCCCTTCTCCTCTACGGGAACCTCATATCTATAACCTAAATCCAATAATTTTCTTCTAAAATTATCTACATTGATTTCTTGTTCTATTTTAATTTCATCATAATCATTTTTGTTTATTTCTGGTATTTTTTTAAAAAGAGCTTCTAGAGTAATTATTGGTATTGAATTTTCAACAAATATTTTATAAAGACTAGAAGTTTCCTCTATAAATTTTTCGTAATCAAAAAATTGATTATTTTCTAATATATTTTTATATAAAATATTGCTTTTTTTCTTTATTTTTAAAAATTCAGCAAATAAATCAATTTCAGTTTTTACTTTTTCAGCTACTTTATTACTAGGAACAATAATCGCAAACTTTTTAATCTCTTTTATATTTTTTAAAAGATAATAAACAGGAGCAGGATTTAATATTGATTGTATATTTCTCATAATTTACCAAAAATAAATAATAAAAGCAAAATAACTATTCTTTTTTAATTTTATTTATTTCTCCTTTTGATAATCCTGTTAATTCCATAATTTTATTAATATCTGTTTTAGTATTTATTAATAATTTCACTAAATTTACAATTTGTTTTTTAGCTTTTTCCTCTCTCTCAAGAGCTTTTTCTTTTTCTTTTTGAGCTTTTTCTATCTTTTCTTTAGCTTCTTCAAGACCTTTTTGTATCCCTTTGTTTTCAGCTGTGCTTAGTACAGCATACCAATCTCGGTATTCCTTTAAACTTGCTAGATATTTGTTTTGGTCTTTTTTATCCATATTTACAAATTCTGCTTTATTAAAAGCATCTTTTATCACTTTATCATCATTAAATATCTTGGGAATTTCATTTAGAGAATCTAAATTATTTAAAAAATAAAACCATTTATCCAAATATGTATTTAATTCATTTTCTCTTTTGGTAAATTTAGGCATCTCTACAAATACATAATTTAATTTATCGTAAAATACATCATTATTCTGGTCTTTTAACTTCACATAATGAAGATAATCTTTATTATTGTTTTCTTTAAACTCAAAATCAAGTATTCCTATACAATAAACAGCACTTAGTTTATAGTCCCAACTCACCTTTCTTGGACTTCCATCTCTTGTTAATGCAGTTCCATCGTAATATAAGCCTTTTAAACCTTGCTCCTGTATTAAAATACTTGAATAATATACCATTCTATCTTTAAAATAGGTTTGCTCTGCTCTTTGCAATTCTACAAGTATGTGATTATTGTCTTCGTCAAGGCAGTAAATATCAAAAACGGTATTCCTGTCTCTTTTGCTTAAACCCAGCTTTTCTAAGTTTTTAAACTCTAAATCAACTATTTTAGCCCTATTTTCAAGCTCCAAAAAAGCATTGATAAAAGATATAAGCTGTGGTTTACTTCCTTCTTCACCAAATAGTTTTTTAAAACCATAATCTGTGAATGGATTTATATATTTTGATGTTAAACACATCATTCCTCCTCTGGCTCTTTATGCAATTGCCCTAGTATATTATAACTTATATTTGGGATTATGCAAGATTTTTTATGTGATTTTATTGATGTATTAAATACTTATCAACAACAAAATAGTAAAGAGGAAAAGAACTACTTAAAACGAGAGTAATTTATCTCTTTTTAAAGAGATATTAGTAGTGTCAGTGGAAGAATACTGTAATTTGCACTATTTTATTAGTTGTAACAATAGGTTAGAAAATATATTAAGTTTTATAAAAAAAATATTGAGTCAACTATAAATAATGATTTTATTTTTTAACCCATATTTCCTTTTTTTATTAAGGAGCATTGTTTTTGTAGTAATAAATGCTGTATTTAGTGGAAGAATTGCAAATAACTCTCTTGCAACTCTTAAAGCAACTCCACAGACATAATCTTGATATAATTCATAAAATTTAGCTTTAGTCATATTTTTTTCAGATACCTTTCCACTTTTATTTATAAAAGTTAGCTTATTTTTGTGAAGAAAACACTTAAAGGTGTTTGATGAACCTTAATAATATTTAAATTTATACTAACGGAATAATAAAACGGTAGAAAATAAACACTTTTCTATAAATTTACTTAAAAAATAAATATTAATGTGTTATAATGTTGCTCATTAAAGTTATGGAGGTTTTATGATTTGTCCTAATTGTGGCCATAAAGAAGATTATGATTTTTATATTTGTCCGAAATGCCAATACGATATTGATGTGGATATCAATAAAGATGACCCCGACTTTGATGATGAACTGGCAAGTGTTTTAGATGAACAAACCAATTATCAAATAGATGCTAATGAATTAATGTTTGAGGAAGATACAAGTATCCGATATGATAATAATGTTATAGAAGAACTGGTTGATGATTTAATTGAAGAAAATAAGTCTCAACTTGAAGTTAATCAGGTTTTCAACTTACATATTAATGAAAAAGATCTTATTGGTCGAGATGATGAACTAAATAAACTGTTATTATATTTTAAAAAAATAAGAGAAAATAATTCAGTAGCCTCCTTAACTGTAGTGAGCGAACATGGCCTTGGAAAAACTGATTTAATTTCATTATTTTTAAGAAAAATAAAATCTTCTGACTCCACAATTATGATTATAGAAGCAACAGGATTAGGTAACACTAAAAATGAAGATTACTCTATTTTTAAATCAATACTTAAAAAACTAACCCAAATATCTGATTCTGATATTAGTGATATAAAAAAACAAAAACTAAAAGTTTTTTTAAAAGAATCAACTCCATTTCACCTATACCATGAATTAAAGGTTGTTTTTAGCCGATTATTAGAAATGAAAACAGAAAAAGATATTGAAGAAATGGATATAATGTCCTATGATAGACTTTTAAAAAGAAGCTTTAGGCAAATATTTAACTATTACACATCTCAAAATATTTTTTTAATTTTAGCAATTAAAGATTTTCATAATATTGATATTAGATCTATAGAAATGATTGACTACTTTATGTCTTTACCAAACTACAAGAATTTACTCTTTTTATTGACATCAGAATTAGAAGATAAAGTTCAAAGATTTTTAAAAGGAGAACATTCAAAAAGATTTTTTCTAAAGTTATTACCCTTGACACAAGAAGATTCTGTAAAATTAGTTAAGCACATATTAAAAGATATTAAAAACTTAGAATTAGAAACTATAGAATTAATTGTAGCAAATACCAAAGGAACACCACTGCATATAAAAGAAAGCATTAGTTATTTAGTAAATTCAGGTGCAATTATTCAAAAAAACGGAAAATATACTGGAATTAATAAATTAGTACTAAAAAGAATTCAGATTCCAATGACTTTTGAAGAAACAATCAGAGCTAAAATAGATAGATTATCTAAATTTGACTACTCTATTTTACAATTAGCATCAATATCAGGAGAAATATTTAAATATAGCTATATAAAGTTACTTATAAATATTGATAACCTCGTTGTAAAAGAAGAAAATAAAATAAAATTGTGGAATACTAAAAATTTAGAAAATAAATTAAGTAAAACATTTGAAAATTTAATTAAAGAAGATGTATTAAAAAAACAAAAAGGGACTCTAAATGATCAAGAATACTTATTTAGTAATACAGTAGAACAAAAACTCATATATTCTACAATTCCGCCAAGATTAAAAAAAATATATCATGGATATTTAGCTCAATATTTAGAGTCTAAACTTGATAAAAAAATGGAAAAAAACTTAGAACAATTATCGCTACAATATAAATTAGCATCAAATACATATCAAGCATCTAAATATTATTTTGTTGCAGCTAAAAAAGCTGAAGAAAGATATGCAAACCGAAGAGCCATAAAGTATAACTTAGAAGCATTAAACCTTCTTCCTGCTGAAAATGTACTAAACAGGCTTGAGGTATTACATAACCTAGGCTCTTTATATACGCTTATTGGTAAAACAGAGGATTCTATAGTAACTTTTGAAGAAATGGTTCAACTTTCACAAATAATACTAAACAACAATAAACTTGGAGCTGCATATAATAAGATAGGAAGAATCTATAGAGATATTGGTTCTCATAAAAAATCATCAAACTACCTAACCCTTGCTTACAATAGCTTTAGGATAGCAAAAGATAGAAGAGGTATTGCATCAACACTTGATGACTTAGGTCGCTTATATTGGCAACAAGGTAAATTTGAAGAGTCTCTAAAAAACTATATGAAATCTCTTGATATAAGAAAAAAACTAAACATGCCTAAGTCAATAGCATTATCATTAAACAATATTGGCTTACTATATTATTCTCAAGGCTTTGTTGATGAAGCAGAGGAATATTTATTTGAAGCCTATAAACTAAGAAAACAAATTAAGGACAAACAAGGTGAAATGTCTTCTTTAAATAATCTTGCAATATTAACAGATAATAAAGGAGACGACATTGAAGCAAGGGCATTATGGCTTAAATCTTTAACAATTGCAGAAGAAATAGGTGACATAAAATACCAAGCAACTTGTATGAATAATTTAGGCGGGCTGTTTATTGAAAGCAATAAGTACAATAAGGCACAAGACTATCTGAAAAATGCTTTAGAGATAGCTCTGGAATCCTCTAACAAGAGAATACTAGGATACATTTACCTTAATTTGGGTGAACTAAACTTAAAGCAACATAAAACATCTAATGCTAAAAAATATCTTGAGAGAGCATTTGAGCTTTCAGAAGAATCTGGAGATAAACAAGTCGCAGGAAGAGTTTATTGTTTATTTGGAGACATTGAGTCCGCTACACTATTTAATGATAATGGTGGTGATGGAGTTGCTCCAGCTGAAGATTATTACCTAAGAAGCTTAGATTTACTAAGAAAGGTATCTGAACCTTTAATGGCTGCAACAAATATCTCATATGCAGAATACTTATTAAGCAAAGGCAAAAAAGGCAAAGCTAAAAAATTATTAAATCAAGCAGAAAATATATATCAAAATTACAATATGCAACTTAAATTATCTAAAATAAGAAGATTAAAAAAAGATATACTATAGGAGTAAATAAATGCAAATATTAATAGGGACAGATAATCCAACATTTAGTCTAAAAAAATACACAGAACAATTTAATTTTTTAGAATATGGGGATACGTATAAAGCTTTTGTAAAAAAGAAAACTCTTTTAAATATAAGAAAAAAAGCTGGAGACAATTTTTCCTTTTCATTAAAAGCTCCATTATTTATTGCAGAAGACCAAGAAACAATAAAAAGATTTTCATCAAATGTTCCACTGCTAAACAAAGAAAGCTTAAGCAACTATGGATTATTCAAAAAAACGCAAGAAAATCAAAAACTTACAGAAATACTTATACAGGAAATTGAAAATTTAGATGCAGATGCTACAATTTTTTATACTTCTAACAAATTTCAACCTACCAAAGAAAACATTAAAAATATAAATCAATACTTTAAAGATTTAGGCTCATATCTAAAAAAAGATGACAGGGACCTATTTTGGACCCCTTTAGGTTTTTGGTCTCCAGATATCATTATGGAAGCATTAAAAGATACATCGGTTATTCCAGCTTATGATCCGCTCATAGATGAAATAGAAATAAACTCTCTTGTTAATTATTTTGTAATGAGAGGACTAGGAAGATACTCAAAAGGATACTCTGATTCTGCTCTTGAAAACCTAGCCGAAATTATTTTCAATAAAGGCGTTGATACCTATGTTGTTTTTCAAGGAACATATCAAGTTTCAAATGCAAAAAGATTCAACGAAATTATAAAATATTGGTAATAATATGAAAACAGCATTTACCTTACTTGAAGTTACAATTATAACAATGATTGTTGCTTTTTTAGTTATATCTACAAATTTTTTTAATAAGGAAATAGTTTCCAATAACATAAAAGGAGCTCAATTATCCTTAATGAAGTTATATAAAGCAGAGAAGCTGTACTTTAAAGAAAACAAAAAATACACAGATAATTTAGAAAAAATTTGGAAATATCAAAAAAGAATACCGGAATACCCTGTAACAATTGTAGATTTCAGAAAAAGAAGTTTGCATAAAGAAAAAGAACCTATCCTGCACTTCAGGATTGACCACTACTACATCGATATAAAAACCTCTGACAACAATCAAAAATTTAAAATAATTGCAAAGGTTCCTACTGCAGATAAACGCTCTAAAGAACTTCCAGTATTTACAATAAATAATGATAAAGAGAAAATGCCTAAAAGTAAAAATTTATGGTTAATAAATACTCAAAATGATGATGAATAATACTTATGCTGTAGTAATTACAGTAAAAAAAAATATAATCTATAATTATAAATTATTAATAACAGTTTTATTAATAATGCTTTTAACTCAATTTATATATATTATTGTACTGAAAATAAAAAGAAAGAAGCGTAAAAAAAACCTAAATAAGTTTGAAGACTTATCATCAATTCTTATACCATTAAATCAAAAAATAAACACTCTAAAGGAAGATAAAAAAAATTATATAACAACCTTATCAGAAATACAAGAAGAAATAAAATTATATAGCGAAGAAATACTTAATATTATAGAAACAGGTGTTTTATTACTTGATAAGGATAGTAATGTTATATATCAAAATAACTGGTTTAAAGAAAACAATATTAACAATTTATCTTTAATAACTAAAATTAAGGATAATAATACTGAAAAAGAAATAAATAATAATTTTTTTTTAATTAAAAATAAAAAATATGAAAACATGTCTGTTTATACAATTAATGATATAACAGAAATAAAAAAACTAGAACAAGAAATTCAGATAAAAGAAAAACTAGCTTATTTAGGAGAAATGTCCGCTTCAATAGCTCATGAATTTAAAAATTCTCTTACAGCGATAAAAGGATTTGCCTCTGCTCTAAGAAGAAAATCAGATAACCCAGCAATCGTTAAAAATGTTTCAGCAAACATAGAAGAAGAAGTTGATTATTTCCATAAAATACTAATTGATTACTTAAATTATTCTAAAGAAATAAGCTTAATAAAAGAAAATATAAATGTTAAATCTTTTTTTAATGAAATAATTTCAAAGATTTTTAATGATTCAAATATCACAATAACTACACATATTAAAAATATTTATGCAGATAAAGACAAATTAAAACAGGTTTTTATAAATTTAATAAAAAACTCTGTGGAAGCATCAGACAATTCATCTTTGATCGAAATAGAAATAGAAAATATTGATAAAATGACAAAAATTTTAATAAAAGATAAAGGAACCGGCATTACTGAAGAAAATATGAAAAAAATATACAATCCTTTTTTTACTACTAAATCCACCGGTACCGGCTTAGGCACATCTATTTCTTATCAAATTATAAAAGCCCATAAAGGAACATTAGAGTACAAAAACAGACCCCATAAAGGAACAATTACAATTGTTAACATTCCAAATTCTTAAATACTAATATCTTTTAAAAATTGTTTCAAAAGGAGTGTCTTGAAAAGACCAAATTCTAATTTATTAGGGTCTAATATAATCGTGAAGTTAAAGTCTGGATTTAATTTACCTGTATAAAAAACCTTATTATCGAAAACGATAGCAAAACTCTTTAAAGAATCTGAAAAATTAAACATATTTAAAGAGTTAAAAAACGATTTAAACAAATTATTAGATACACTTGATATTCCATAATCTATATTACTTCCAGTAATAACTAAATCATCTTCACTTGAATAAACTCCAACCGACACAATTCCATCATTAGAATTTTTTACCATGGTTGAAATAGCTTTATTCATTTTATCAATATCCATAATACCTCTATATCTTATCTTTAAAAAATTCCTTATACTTCATATCTGACTTCAAAATATGATTTATTATCCATTCTCTTAAAAAATCAAGTAACTTAATGACCTCTATCATTGTTATGCCTTTTTTATATGCATCTATAGCTTCAACAACAGTGTTTAGAAACTTTTCATGTTCAACATGTTGTAAAGCTAAGTGGTGATAGTTATACTTTTCCATCATCTTTTCTTCTGCCTTAAAGTGATATACGGTATATTTTGCTAATTCATTAAAAATAATCTCTATATGCTTTTTATTATTAGTACTATCAACAACAGAATGCAGTAAGTTTAATAAATCAACAAGCCTTTTATGATGGGTATTAAAAAGTTCAACTCCAACATTAAATTTATCTTTGTCCCATTTTATAATTAAGCCCATTATACTCCTATCTCGCCCTTAATAACAGATATAAATTTAGGATATATCGCATTTAAAAACATCCCTACCCCTAATTTTTTTAAATCAATAAGAAAACTAAACGAAATCTCAGTATTCTTAATATCACCTAACACCAAAGCTACATCTTCTGATATTTCAAAATATACATATTTAAATTCACTTTCAGAAACATTCATCAAGCTAAACTTTGAACGAAGTTCTTGATATACAGAGTAATAAACATCAGTTGCAAATGTATTTTGATTATATCCAGAAATAAGAGTCCCATCATTCTTCTTAAATAATTCAATAAAAAAGATTCCCCTTCCAAAATCATCTTTAAAATCCATAATTAAGTTATTAAGCTTTAATATATTTAATTTAATATTATTGTTTTTATTCTCAAAAATAGTTTTTAAATGTCTGATTGCATTTTTATGAGATTTTTCCATAATATCTTTATATACTAAATCTTCTTTTTTAGTATAAACATTTTTGTTGCTCCAAACGACCTCACCTTCTTGAAAGACCTGAGAAACAACAACATTTACTTTTTTCCTATTAATGAACTCTGTCTGTATATGATAAATTACATCTTGAATATTAATATTGTGATTTAATAACTGCATCTGAACCTTTAAAAACATAAACAATAAATTATAAACTTTTTTAGTAAAAAAAACAAGTTTTTAATAAATATTGATTATTTTGCTTTATTTTGCTATAACTAAAATTAGTTTTTAAGAGGTTTTTATGAAAAAAATTTTAGCATTATTCGCAATTTTAATATTTATTACCATTTCTTGTTCTAAAGAAACAAAAAAAATTGTTCACTTAAGATACAATTCGCTTGATAGGATAAAAGTTATTCCTATTGCTATAAACGAAAGAGGTGGAACAGACCAAATAACAACTTTTATTTCTCAACTAACAGAAAACTCATTTAAGCAATCAAAAAGATTTGAACTTATGGACTTAAATAATTGGGCATTAATGAGAGATAATCCTAACACTATTGTTAAAATAAATAAAATACACTCTCAAATTAAAAGAGTTATAACATTCTTCCAAAACAATAAAATGGAAAAAGCTTTTGATTTATCAGAAAGACTATTAACTCATTTATCTAAAAACTTTCAATATTTTGAAGATATAGATGAGGTTTATCTATTAAAGTCATATCAGGCTGCATCTGCAATGCTTGGTGATGTCATAGACTCTGAAAGATTTTTCAAACAACTTGCCATACTTGATCCTCATTATGATTTTGATTCAAATAAATTTGGCCCTGGAATACTCAAACAATTTAAAGAAGCAGTAAAAGAAGCTAAAAGAGAGAAAAAAGGAATAATAACAGTTAATTCATCTCCTGTTACTGCTAAGGTTTTTATAAATGGTAAATATGTTGGAGTAACTCCATTTCAATCAGAAAAAGTAAGAGCGGGTGAACACTATGTGAAAGTAGAAGCGGATGGCTATCTTCCTTATGGAGAAATCATTACCGTTTTACCTCAAGAAAATCCGGTTGAAGCAAATTTTAAAAGTTTTTCAATTAACCGAGAATTAAATATTTTAAGGACTTCATTAACAAAATCAATAGAGAGCAAAGATGTAAAATTCCCAAAAATGGTTTTAAAGTTCTTAAGAGTAATTCCATTTGATCAACTCATTCTTATTAGAGCAAGAACAGTAAATAGTGAAATATTTATAAAAGTATTTGTATATGATGTCCCAACAACATCTCTATATAAAACCGGTAACTTTAAGCTAAACCTAGATAGTGAACACCTTGAAGACATATTCAAAAATAATATCGAAAGAATCTTAAACTACTAAAATGTTCTTAAAAAACATCAAAATCAATAATTTTAGAAATATTCAAAACGAAGACATTAACTTTTCTAAAAACATTAATATAATATACGGAGATAATGGTAATGGAAAAACAAATCTTCTAGAATCTATTTACTACACAACATCTCTCAAGCCTATTAAAAAAAAACACAAATTAATTCATTTAATAAATGAAAACAGTAAAGCTTCAATAATTAAATCTACTTTTGAAAATAACGACTATAAAGAGATTATAAAAATAGCAATAACACCAGAAAAGAAAGCTTTAATTTATAATCAAAATAACAATACAAATATTCAATCATATCTCCACAAATTCAAATCGGTTCTTTTTACACCTGATGATTTAATGATAATAAAAGGAGAACCACAAAAAAGGAGAGATTTCTTCAACAAAGCAATATTTCATTTAAATCAATATTATTACAGCAATCTTATAGAATACAACAAAATATTAAAAACAAGAAATAAGATTTTAAAAGATATAGCAGAAGGAGATAAAAGGCAATTAGCAATACTTGAAATAATCAATGAACAATTTACAGATATTTCATTAAAAATATATCAAAATAGAATTAACTACCTAATAAACTATATTCCAATCTTAATAAATACAGTAAATCAATTATCAAAAAAAGATTTTTTACCATATTTAATATACAAAACAGATTTTAACTATAAAAATAGAGATGACTTCTTAAGTAAATTAAAGTCAAAACAAAAAAGAGAAATATTATACAAAAGAACATTAACTGGCCCCCACTTTGATGATTATAAAATAATTACCAATGATAAAGAAATAAAATTCTTTGGTAGCCAAGGAGAAATAAGACTTTTTACACTAGCCATGAAAATTGCTCATATAATATATGTCAAAGAAACAACAAATAATTACCCTATATTATTATTAGACGACATCTCAAGTGAACTAGACAGTAATAGAAAAGAGTTTTTATTTAACTTTCTCAAAACAATTGACTCACAAATATTTATAACAACAACTGCCATTAATCATATACCTAAGCTAGAAAACATGGACTTCCTCGAAATAAAAAATGGAAAAACTAATTGGAAATGAAAAATGTTTCACGAGGAACATTCTATAAAAAAACCCAGCATTTCAATATCTGAAAAATAATTTGGATATGATGATCCAAGATTCTTAACATTGACTATTTTAACTCTTTTATTTTTTTTCATCCCAAGCAAGGAAGCCCCCATAATAATCCTATGATCATCATGTGCATCAATCTTTATATTATTTAAACTATCACTGCCCATGAAACGAAGTTTTGAATTAGTCATTTCAACATTTATCCCCATATTAATTAGGTTTTCATATAAAACACTTACCCTGTCTGTTTCTTTATAGCGAATTGACTCCAAATTAAGAAATTCATAATAATATGGATATTGAACAAGAAAAAAAACAAGTGCCGGCAACATATCCGGAGTATCAGCCATGTCAAATACAGCACTTTTTTTTACATTTCCTATAAGATTTAAGATATTATTATTATAAGTATACTCAACTCCCAGTTTATTTAAAAAATGAAGAATTTTTTTATCTCCCTGAGCATCATTTAAATCCAAATTATGAATATTTATATCTCCCTCAGAAAGAACTGACGCAAGAATAACATAAGTAGCAGAAGAAAAATCACTTGGAACGGTAAATTCAAAATACTCCATCTTTCTAATAGGATTTATAATCATTTTTTTGTAATTATGATTTTTAATATTTACCCCTACTCTTTTCAGGTGAAATAAAGTCATGTCAACATAAGGTTTCTCACTTAATTCATCGATGTAAACAGTTGATTGTTCAGTTAAAAAAGATAAGCTCAATAAAAGAGATGATAAAAATTGCGAAGATTTTCCTGAGATATGAGTAATTCCTGGTTTAATATTTTTTGTGATATAAAAAGGGATTTCTTTTTCTGTATTAAATCCATAGTCTAAACCAAGGGAGTGTAGAGATATTAATAATTTTTTTATTTTTCTTTTTCGTAATTGATTATCTCCATCTATTATAAGCTTTTGATTATAAGATTTTAAATTACTGAAATATGTTACCATAAATCTTAATGCTGTTCCCGAATTTTTAAAGTTATAATTTTCTTTAATAATTAATTTGCGAGATTCTTTAATAAATAAAACATCATTTTTTTTATCAATACTGAATCCTAAGGATTTTATTATTTTTACAAAATTATCTACATCCTCACTTTTTAAAAGATTTTTTATAATAGAGCTTTTACTATATAAAGATAACAATAATGCTCTAAATGAATGTGATTTAGATGGTGGTGGAAAATAATCACCTTTAACAAAACCTCTATTGCTCACAGTAATTTCATTGAAGTCACTCAAAAAACGACCTCCAAAATCAAACGACATTAAATAAACCAAACCAACGCCCCCCTATTCCACGCAAAGATAAAAAAACACTCACCAGTGGGTAAATTAAAGGCGTTTCAGTCATCCAACAGCGACAATACCTTTTATTTTTGCTAAATCAAGTAATGACGGAGTTATTAATATAGGATATTGAATATCTGATGAAGTACTCAATAAATAAAATTGTTCTTCTATTTTATTTTTAATAAGTATTGTATTTAAAAAATCTAATAAAGTTTCAACATCAAACCTAGAGCCATTTATCCTAAAAGCTTTTTTATATTTTTTACCATTTACAACTAGTTCTAGTTTATTTTTTTTTAAACAATTTATTTTTTCTATTTTGAATTGAGGATATCGATTAATAACATTATGAGTTAGTTTATTTATTATATAGTGATAATCTTCACAATCATTATATTCAAATAAGTCAAATTGAAAAATTGCTAAATTTATATATTTTTTTTCTGGAAAATTTAAAAACTGTTCTTTGATGATATTGATTTCAGTATTTTTAAAATTATTAAACCAATTTATATTATCATAATCTTCAAAAATTATTATATCCTTCATAATCATACTCCCAAATAAATATTAGTTTATTATATTTATTTATATACTTAAATCAATCTTTTTATTAATTTATTATATATCTTTTTCTTTTATTGTTATGCTTGGGGGTAAAATGTGGAAAACTTTTATAGTTAAGTAATTTCAGTGTATTAGACGCGAAAACACTGTTGGTAACTTTGTTGATAAGTCGTTATGTAGCTGTTATTAACTTCTTTAGTTAACACTGGTTAAGAGTATTTTACCAAGAATTAACTAATTAAAGATTTAATCAAGATTAAGGAAAGGAGATATTAATCTTTCTTTAGTATTTAGTAATTGTTTATAAGGTGTTAATTAAATATTGATAAGTTTGTTGATAAGTTTTTATGCTGATTGTAATCTAATAATAATAATAACTAGTACTTATAGTAAATAAAGAGTTAAAAAAGTATTTTTAAATCTAAAGATGGTAATAAATTTGAAAGTCGTCATCGTAATAATAAAAAGAAAAGTGCATTTACTTCTTCTTTACTCATAAAAACTCCTTCCTTTTCCATTTAAACTCCTAAAAAAATCAAGAAAATCCTATTAAGAGTATAACATAAAATAGGACATTTCTACTTTGCTCCTACAAGCTATTTATTGTTATTGTAATTTATTCTATTATATGATAAACTAATAATATAATGAAGCTAGAGTGTTTCATTAACCGTTAATTATATTAAACAGGTGAACTTATACCGTTTATTTCGTAAAATAAAATCAAAAAGCTTACCTAAAAAAGAGGAAAAACATGGAAAATTTTAAAAAACTAGGCCTATCTGCAAAAACTTTGGAAACTTTAAAAATAAAAGGTTTTGAAGAACCAACTGAAATACAAGAATTAGTAATTCCTGTAATTTTAAAAGATGAAACAGATGTCATTGCACAAGCTCAAACAGGAACAGGAAAAACAGCTGCATTCGGCCTTCCATTAATAGAGAAATTAAAAAAAATAGGTAAAGTACAAGCTATTATTATTGCACCAACAAGAGAATTAGTTTTACAAGTAACTGAAGAAATAAATTCATTGAAAGGTAGCAACAAGCTTGACATTGTAACAATTTATGGCGGTCAATCTATTGATATTCAACTTAAAAGATTAAGAAGAGGAGTTGATATTGTTGTTGGAACCCCTGGAAGAGTAATTGATCATTTAAATAGAGGAACATTAAATATAAGTGAAGTAAAATACTTTATACTTGACGAAGCTGATGAAATGTTAAATATGGGCTTTTTGGATGATATTGAAATTATCTTTAAGAAGACACCTAAAGACAAAAGAGTTATGTTGTTTTCAGCAACAATGCCCGACAGAATAAGAAGACTTGCTGAAAACTATATGGGAAAATATACTCATGCTAAAACTAAAACTAAATTAACAACTAATTTAACAGAACAAATATATTTTGAAGTTAATGGAAGAGATAAACTAGAAGCTTTAACTAGAATTATTGATATTGAGACTAAATTTTATGGAATTGTTTTTTGTAGAACCAAAGTCGAAGTAGATGAAATTACTAGTAAATTAACAGAAAAGGGATATTTTGTCGATGGTTTACATGGAGACATTTCACAAGCACAAAGAGAAAGAACCCTCAAGCGTTTTAAACAAGAAATTATTTCTGTTTTAATTGCAACAGATGTTGCAGCAAGAGGAATTGATGTAGATAACTTAACTCATGTTATAAATTATTCTATACCTCAGAATCCAGAGGCTTATGTTCATAGAATAGGTAGAACCGGAAGAGCAGGAAAAAAAGGAACTGCAATTACCTTTATTACTCCATCTGAATTTAGAAAGCTAGGATTTATTAAAAAAGTAACAAATACTGATATTAAAAAAGAAGAAGTTCCGAATATTAAAGACATAATTAGTTCTAAAAAAGAGAAAATTGAAGCAGATATTAAAGATAATATACAAGAAAATAAAAATAAAGCTTATGTTGAGTGGGCTAAATCAATAATTAAATCAAATGAAGATAAAACTACTGAAGACATAATGGCTTCTATTTTGAAACTTGCTTATGGTAAAGAGTTAAATGAAGGAAATTATAATAAAATCAAACCAGTAAGAGAAAGAGGAGAAAAGAGAGAAAAAATAAAATTAAATGGAAAATCAAGATTATTTATCGCAAAAGGTTCTTCTGCAAGTATAGATACAAAATCTTTAATAGAGTTTATTGCTAAGAAAGCTAATGTTTCTAAAAAATTAATTGAGGATGTTGATATTCATGAAAATTTCTCTTTTGTAACTGTTCCATTTAAAGAAGCTAAGCAAATTTTAGATGTATTTTCAAAAGTTAAGGCAGGTAAAAAACCATTAATTGAAGAAGCAAATCAAAAAAGAAATTCTAATGGTGGTAATTCAAGAGATAGAAACCGAGGAAGAAGTAGAGATAGTTATAAAGGTAATAAGGGTTCAAAAACAGAGGGGGGAAATAATAACAGAAGAAACTCTAAGTATAGAAAAAAATAAATACTTACAAATTATGATATAGTCTTAAATTTTTTCAAAAACTTCTTTAATAATTGCGATTGCTTTCATTAATTCATCTTCTTTAATAGTAAGTGGAGGAGCAAATCTTATGATATTACCATGAGTTTGCTTGGCAAGTAAACCTGCTTCTTTTAATGCTAGGCAGGTGTTCCAAGCTTCAAAACCTTCTTCAAACAACACCGCATTAAGCAACCCTTTTCCTCTTACTTTTACTACTTTATCACATTTAATCTTTCTAACTTCATCTCTGAATATTTCACCAAGTTTTTCAGATCTGTCAGCAAGGTTTTCGTTGTCCAAAACATCTAAACTAGCCATAGCAACCGCACATGCCAATGGGTTACCACCAAAAGTAGAGCCATGAGTTCCTGGAGTGAACAATTCCATAAATTTTTTATCTGCAACAACTGCAGAAACAGGGAAAACTCCACCACCCAATGCTTTACCTAGAGTCATAGCATCTGGCTTTACATTTTCGTGATTAACAGCGAATTTTTTACCAGTTCTACAAAAACCTGTCTGTACTTCATCGGCAATCATCATAATATTATTTTTAGTACATATTTCTCTTACAGTTTTTAAATATCCCGCATCGGGAACATTTACTCCTGCTTCTCCTTGAATTGGTTCAAACATAAATGCAACTGTATTTTCTGTGATAGTTTCTTCAAGGGCTTTTGTGTCATTGTAAGGTATTAATTTAATTCCTTCTGTATATGGACCATAGTTGATTCTTGCTTCAGGGTCATTTGAAGCTGAAACAATTGCAATTGTTCTTCCATGAAAGTTTTCTTTGGCAAAGATTATCTCTTGTTTACCATTTTCAACTCCTTTTACTTCAACACCCCATCTTCTTGCTAGTTTCATTGCTGTTTCAACGGCTTCTGCTCCTGTATTCATAGGCAAAGCCATTTCATAGCCAGTGTAATTACATAATTGTTCTAAAAAATCACCTAAAATATCATTGTGAAATGCTCTTGATGTTAATGTAACTCTATCTGCTTGGTCTTTTAATGCTTTAATTATTTTGGGATGCCTGTGCCCTTGATTTACTGCTGAATAAGCAGATAAAAAATCATAATAGATATTTCCTTCTGGGTCTTCAACCATTATTCCTTCTGCTTTTGCAATAACAACTGGAAGAGGATGATAGTTATGTGCTCCAAATTTTTCTGTTTTTGCTATTATTTGTTCTGATTTAGTCATTTATACTCCTATAAGTTAAAAAAATTATTAACATCATTAATAAACGTTTCTAATTGATTTGCTATTTTTATAAAATATTCATTTTTTGTATTTCTTTTTATATTACTTGAAAATTCATCAAGCCATGATAAGTACTCTTTATAAAAACTTTTAGCTTCTTTTTCTAAATCATTTGTTAATAAAAGAGTCATAAATTCCATCATTGTAGGAACAAAATCAGGAAACTGTTCATTTGATAACTCTATTCCGTATTCTTCGTATAGATCATATAACTTATTACTATATTCAGATACCACCATACCGGTTTGATATGCAGAGAAATAAGGTGGACATGGTGTTTTAGGGTAACCTGTAATAAACAAGGAAGTATATTCAGCTTCTAACTCTTCTCTATTGTTATCAAATCCAATTAAAATTTCATTAAAAGTTTTTTGCGTATTCTCTTCTTTAATTTGGCTAATAGTTTTTTCAATATCATCTTTCAACTCTTTAGTTGGATATGTTAAAAACTTAGCTAAAACAAAGAATTTTTGTGCTAATATTTCTGTATTCAATATGTCTCCATCAAAATAAGAAATTAATGAGTATCAAAAACTATATCTTTTGTCAATTTAAGTTTCAAAAAAATACATAAAGTTTCATTTTAAAACATTTTCTTTTTTATTTATTTATGTAGTTTTTCCTAAAATAAGGTTTAAAAAACTTATTTTAGGAAAAAGTTTAAATTTAGGAAATAAAATTTCTATAACTCCAATGTTTTTAATTGATTTGGAGGAAATATGTTTAAAACTTTAATTCTTGTTACAATGTTACTGTCATTAATATCTTGCTATGGAAATAATAATGACTTATATAGTAAAAGCTTAAATATTATCAATAAGGCCAAGGTATATGATGTTGATAGAATAGAAAATAGTATTGTTGTGTTGATATCAAAAGATTTGAAAGAAATAAAGAAAATAAAGTTATCTGTTTTCAAAAAAGAAATAAGAGAGGGATATCAAGTTACTTATATTAATGGAGAAATTTATGTTAATTCAAATAAAAAGTTAGAATCTAAAGTTTCTAAAATTTTATTTGAATTAAATCCTGAAAACAAAAAGTTTTCATTAAATCTATAAGTTATTCAAATGAAAACTCAAGAGGGATTTTGCCTAATCTAGGCATAGGGATTCTATTTGTTTTAATGGTTTTAAATGCTTTTAATATACAGTAATTTAAGTCATCTTTTTTATTTTTATATTTAGAATCTTGAATTGTAACATCATAAAAATAACCATTTTTTCTCACAGTATATGTAATTACTATTTGAGTGGGTAATTCAATACCTTTGTTACTTTCTTTAATAAAACAATTTATTATTTTGGGTTTTATTTTTGATATTTTTTGTTTTATTTCGGATTCTATATTTCTATTGTTGTTAATATTCCCCTTAAAGGAAACGTATGAAACATCTCTATTTTTTTTATTATTATTTTTAAATACTTGTTCTCTTTTTTCTTTTCTTATTTTTTTGACATAATCCGAAATACTAAAATTAGAAATAGGATATCTTTTTCTTGTTTTTAAAGAATAGTGCCACCACTTACTTTTACTATATGACAGACCATTTCTTATCATTACTCTTTTTAATAAGTTTCTGTTTTTTTTAACTTTTTTATTTAATCTTTTATACTTATGCCATGATTTTTTAGAAAAACTATCAAATTTTGTAGGCATTCTTACTTTTTTACCTTTTAAATCTACTAAGGTAACATCAACAGACAAACCTCTGTTGTGTTTAGAACCTTTTGACGGATGTTCTATGTATTTTTTATTGTGGAACCTTTTCCATCTTTTTTTCTGAATACTCCAAGGTCTGTAGCAGTCCCAAAATTTTAATCTTTTTTTGTATTTTCTTTTTAATTTATTATTTATTCTCTTTAATTTTTGGGCTAGTCTTTTATTCACAAGACAAATATTCTTTTTATATAAAGCTCTTTTTGAAATCCTATTTTTTTTATTATAACTTAAATCAACAATTGCATCTGGAATGTAATCTTGGATATTAACAAGCTTTGCTTTATTTACATCTTTGTTTATATTTATTCTTATTGTTCTTCCTTTTAAGTTTTTAATTTTTTTTATATTTCCTAAAAGAAAAGTTGGCAGTAGCAACAACAGTAGTAAACATTTAATAGTTAAATATAATTTCATTTTTCTCCTAAAAGAACTTATGTTAATTATAAAGATAATTTATTATTCTTTCAACTATTTGGTAACTATTCTGGTTGATTTCCATTAATTTTAAATATCAAACAATTATAACACAATCTTTTTTAAACTCTTTTGTATATTTATGAATGTGAGGAGTAAATAATAAAGTTATAAACCTTGATTAATTTCAGATTCGGCAGTTAAAATATCAGATATTGAAAATCCTCTTCTTACACAATAAGCAATTACTTTATTTCTATCATCTTGGCTTTTAGATTTCTTAATAATTAAAATTTTAATATTGTTATTAATTAGTTCTTGAGTATAAAACTCATCTAAAGATATTTCTACATCACTACTGTTAGCACCAAGCATAAATAATTTATTTCTTATTCTGTTAGGACCATTTAACTTTCTTATTCCTGACTTTACGAAAGACTTTATAAAGGAATTATCATCAATATATCCCAACTCTTTTAATCTGCTAATACTCTCTGTTATAACAACTTGACTTGCACCTTTTTTAGATAATTTATCTATTAAGGTTTTTTCTAGATATTCTCTTTGAGAGATTAATCTATATAAATATTTGAGAGCGTTTTCTTTGTTCACTATCTTTCTACCTACTTAATTTACCTCTTGCGAAATGTAGAGGAATTCTTCACAAGCAACAGGTGGCTTGCTTTAAGTTTAAGCATTTCTATTTTTCTAGTTTTCTTGCTTTAATTTTAACTGCTCTGTTTGAATCAGTGAAAATCAAATAGGAGTTACCCTTTTTAATGATTTTCCATATATCTTTGTTTTTTAATTTTCTGTTTTTAAATACTTTTAAAGTATTAGCATTTTTATCAAAAATAATTAATCCATCATTTTGAGTACCAAGAAATATTTTATTATTTGAATAATTTAATGCTGTTACAAAATTTCTTTTAATTTTAGAAACATAAAGAATATAGGATTTATTTGTATTTCTATCGTATGCCGTTACAATACCTTTATAATGAGCTCTATAAACAACATTATTGGCAGTAATTGTTGCAATTATAGGATGAATACCTTTTGCAACAAATTTACTATCTTGGTCACCATTATACATTCTGAGTCTTAATTGTAATTCTCTGTTTTTATTTAAAAAACCATTATCTCTAACCCATAATTGAACAGCATCCTTAGGATCATTCTGAGAAATTTCTCTTGGCTTTTTAACAAATCCAAATTTAAAAATCATTCTTTTAAACCATGGCTTTAAATTGTTAGGTGTATTTTTTGTAAATTTAAATTCAACTTCAGGATCAAAATCACCAATTGCTTCACCCATTCTAGCATAAGCTGTATAAGTCTTTTTGTTCCCTACTGAATATAAATTTAAAAGATTATAAGCTTTTCTTTTATCAACAGTAGTATAATAAATATCCTTTAAATTATCTTTCTGAACATCTTCCATACCATTAAAATTCATAGCCATTTTTACTCTTTTAAGCTTTATATTGCTCTTTAAATTAACTCTCCATGAATAATTTTGGTTTACTAAAATATATAATTTTCTTGTTGTAATTACAGCAATTTTTATTTGATTATTTTCTTTGTAAACAAAAACATTTACTATAGTTTCATTTCTTCTTAATCTTACATTATTATTAAAAATATTTCTAGCTTCCTGATTATTTGGCATTTTCACAATAATAGCTTTTTTATAAACTCTTACTTTTGTAACAGAGCTATCATATCTTTCATGTGCACCATTTACAGAAAAGTTTATATGTGTTGATTTATTGGTTTTTCTTACATCAGATAATCTTAAAGTTTTCATAGCACCTTTATAAGTTAATTTCCAAGTGCCATTTCTGTATCTTTCATGAGCTGCAATATAATTTACAGGACCATATACTTGTTGAAATATAATTTCGTATCCCTTAAAGTCATTTATGGAAATACCACAGTAGTTTCCACCAGTTCGGTATCCACCTTTTCCATTTGTAGTGATATCACACAAATAAATGTAGCTTCCACCAAGCATTGGCTTATCTTCTTTTGGTGCTTGAACAATGACAGTATCATTAATTCCTAGTTTTTTTTTCATCCATTTATGAAATTTACCATTAATTTTTAAATTTCCTGATTTTGTTAAGCTACCATTAGTTTTTTTCATTAATAAATAGAAACTATATTTTCCTTGCTTAGGTTTTGTATTTACAACAGATAAAACTTTATTGCCTGCATTATTTTTTACCATATAGTAAAAATCACCAAATCCATTTCCTTTAACATCATACATACCTACACTATTTAAAATAAGTTGATATCTATTTTTTAATTTTTTATTAAAAAACTTTTTGTATGAGTTACCATTATTTAAAAATAAATATGCTTTTGAAGATGTTAATGCAAATAAGAATTTACTTCCATTTTGATTTGTATAAAAACCTGCTCTTAATACTTTTCCATCAACTAATCCTTCAGCTATTTTAACTGCATTTGGTTTAACTAATTGTAAAGGAGGTCTTTTAGATGTTTTATTTACAACATTAACATTTTGATTTAAATGTTTAACTTTATTTGTCATCCATTTATGAAATTTTCCATTGACTTGTAAGTTTCCAGATTTAACAACAGAGCCATTATTTCTTAAGGCCACTATATAAAAACTATATTTTCCTTTTTTGGGTCTTGTATTAACAACATATAGTGTTTTTTTATTATTAGATTTTGTTGCATACCATAAATCTAAAGAACCATTTTTATCTATATCGGTAAGGCCTGCAGATCTAAACAATGGTGTTTCAGTATTTTTAAAAGTTTTTGCAAAAAACTTATTAAAATTAGAACCGTGTTTAATGAATAAGTAGGCTCCACTAGAAGTAATTGCAAATAGCTTTTGACTTCCATCACTTGCATAAGAAGCAGCTAGAACTTTACCATTTGTTAAGTTTTTAGCTTGATTCATAGCATTATTACCAAGAATTGTTAAGCTAAACATCAACATAAACAACAATAATTTACTCATATTTCCTCCAAAAAAAAAGTTGTCTTCGTATAGACTACTTTGGTTTATAAATATTCATTCATTTTTTATAAAATAAATAATATACTCTTGATTTCCATGTGTCCCAGCTAAAACTGATGGAATAACATCTATTATTTTTATACTATAATCATTTAGAAAACTTTTAATATCACTAATTACATCATTATGTATCAGCTTATCTTTAATTATTCCGTTGTATTTGTCTGCAATATCCTTGCTAACCTCAAATTGAGGCTTAATTAACATCAAGGCTTTACTTTTAGGTTTCATTGCAGGGATAAACTGTTTTAAAATTAGTTTTAGTGAAATAAAACTTAAATCTCCTGTATATAAATCAATATTTTCTAATTTCATAAAATCAAAATATCTTGCATTTGTTTTTTCAAGCGACTTTACTTTTTTGTTTGTTCTTAATTTATATGCTAATTGATTAGTTCCTACATCTATTGCATAAACAAAGCTAGCACCATTTTGCAATAATAAATCAGTAAATCCGCCAGTAGAAGAACCTATATCAACACAATTATAATTAGTTACATCAAGTTTAAAATTATCTAATGCTGTTTTTAACTTATAAGCTGCTCTTGAAACATAAGGACTTTTACTTTTTACTCTTATTTTATCCGTTTCTTTAAATTTTACTGAAGAATTAGCAACTTTCTGCTCATTTACAAGTACATCACCTGCAATTACAAGAGCCTGAGCCATTTTTATAGAATCAGCAAATCCTAACTTTACAAGAAGCTTATCAATTCTTTCCAATTATTTAATCTCCGCTTTTAAATCTCTAGTCATCAATTCTTTTCCAGCCTCTTTAATTGTTAACCCCTTGTATAGAATTTTATAAATCGTATTAAATATTGGCATTTCAACATCTATTTTTTGAGCCGCAAAGTAAATTGACTCACTATTTTTTATACCTTCTGCAATCATATTCATACTATTTAGAATATCATCTATTTTTTCACCTTTGCCTAATCTATTTCCAACTGTCCAATTTCTAGATAACGAGCTCGTAGATGTTAGAACTAAATCACCTAAACCACTTAATCCACTTAATGTCAATGGATTTGCACCTCTTTTTATTGCAAATTGAGTCATATTAGCAAGCCCTCTTGTTATAAGGGCTGAAGTAGTATTACTTCCATATCCTAAACCAGAAACAATACCTGCACCAATGGCAATTACATTTTTTAATGCTCCTCCAATTTCAACACCAATAACATCGTTGGTTGTATAAGCTCTGAAAAATGAAGTTGAGAAGAATTCTTGTACTTTTTTAGCGAGTTTTTGATTTATAGATGCTACAGTAACCAAAGTAGGATGTTCAGAAGCAACTTCTCTTGCAAATGAAGGGCCTGATAAGAAAGTTAAGTAGTAGTGATATCTTTCATGCAAAACATCTTCTAATATCTCTGATATCAAAAAGGAAGTATCTAACTCTATTCCCTTAGTTGCAGAAACAATAGGTATATATAAAGGAATGTCATCTTTTATTTCAGTAAAAATTTTTCTTACAAATTGAGAAGGAAGAACTGATAGCAACATATCTGCATCTCTTATTACTTCTTTTATATTATTATGAGCTACCAAATTATTAGATAAACTAAAATCTGGTAGAAATGTAATATTTTCATGTTTATTATTTATCTCTTTTTTTACAGACTCTTCATAAACCCATATTTTAACATTATATCCTTTATCTGAAAGCAATTTAGCTAAAGCTGTTCCCCAGCTACCTCCGCCTAATACAGCTATATTCATATAAACTTCTCCTTATTTTATTTTTTATTATCTAATTTTAAAACAGTAAGCTTGGTTAAATTAACACCATCAACATCGTTTACTGTAATTTTAACACCATCTTTAATTAATTCATCACCTACTTTCGCAACTCTTCCTAGTTCATTAAAAACCAGTCCACCAATAGTTTCAAAATCATCTTCAGGTAAATTTATTTCTAATAAATCATTAATTTCACCAATATCTGCCCTACCCTTAATTAATACTTTGCCTATTGCTTTATCTAAATGAAGAACATCATCTTCTTCTTTATCGTATTCATCTCTAATTTCACCAACAATTTCTTCTAAAATATCTTCAATTGTTACAAGCCCTTCTGTTCCTCCATATTCATCAATAACAATAGCCATTTGTAAATGAGATTTTTTCATTTCCCATAATAATTCATTTATTTTTTTATCTTCGGGTATTCTGTATGGCTTTCTCATTATTTCTTTAACGGTAATTGTTTCAATATCATTATACTTTTCTAAATAAACTTTAAAAATATCTTTTATGTGTACAATTCCAATTATATTATCCACAGATTCTTCAATAATAGGAATTCTACTAAAACCAACACTTGTTGCATATTCCATTGCTTCTTTAATTGTAGTATTTTTATTTAATCTTTCAATATCTACTCTTGGGGTTAATATTTCAGAAACGGTAATATCCTTAAATTCAACAGCATTAGTAATTATTTCAGAAGCATCTTGATCAAATACTCCATTTTGGCTACTTTTTTCAAGTTGATATTTAAAATCATCTTCTGTCATATGTAGAATAATAGGAGATTTAAACTTTCTTAATATTGGATATGTAAATATATTTATTAAAACAATAAATGGTTTCATTATAAATTCAAATAATTTAATCCACTTATAGTATTTTTTAGCAAGGGTTAAAGAATAATGTGTTGCTAATGATTTTGGAATAATTTCTCCAAAAATTAAAACAACAAAAGTAACACCAAAAGTTGATACTAAAACAGCATATTCTCTATTTTTAATTAACTCTATTGCTATATATGTTGAAATTGACGCAGCTGCAATATTAACAATATTATTGCCGAGTAAAATAACTGTTAGAAATTGTTTAGGGTTATTTATTAAATTTAATATTTTTTGTGACCTTTTATCTCCATTTTTAGCATCACTTTCTAATCTTATTTTACTTAATGAAATATAAGCAGTCTCTGCCGATGAAAAGAAACTAGATAAAAGGAAAAGAATAAACAAGAGTATAAAACTCCCGACTAAATCGTCCATTTAAATTTTACCTCCATAATCAATACACCTAAATTGGCATATTATAATTTGTTTAATAGCTTCTATCTTTGTTAATATCATAATTAAAAATAAGGACTTGCCTGAACAGGCTCTAATTCTACATTTGTATTACTTGATGTATCTGTTTTTTTAAAAGAAATGTCCATAGGATCACTCTTTTCTTCAATATAATCATTTTCAACAATTAATTCTTCCACTGTTGGAGTGATATTATTATTATCATCTCCGTATGTAATAATATCATTGTTACAACTTTTCATTGCAATCTCTGCTTGCTTAACTTCATTAAATGAGGAATAAACCTTAGCTAGTAATTGTTTTGCTTTACTTAAATTAGATTTCGCAATCGCTTCATCTATTGCAACACCATTATCTTCAGCCCTTCTAACATACCCTTTTATTGTCATTACATTACCATTAATACAATCTAATTTAGGTATATTCTTTTCTTTTCTAGTTTTCTTTAATACTGTATAAGCATTAGATAAAATAGACCTCATCTTTCCAATATATTTATTCGCAGAACTTGTTACTTCTCCTTCATTAAAAGACTTAAATTTATTTGTTTTGCTTGAATTTTTATTTTCTATAGTTTCAAATTTTGAATTAAAACTTTTTATTTGAGCCATATTTATATTTGTAACAATAGGTAAATTTTCTCCGCTTACTTCTAATACTTTATTAGAAGTAAGCTTTAGCTTATTAAATTTATCAAGAACTGATTTAACTGCAATAATTCCTTCTGTAAGAAATATTTTTACCTTTTGGGAGTGGTTAGTTAAAACAAAGGAAGTTCCTTTAATTTCTAGTGTAATATATCCACTAGTTATTTCAAAAAGGTTATTTCCAAACTTTCTTTTAACATTAACTTTAATGTCTCCAGAAATTAATTTTAAAAGTGCAAACCTTTTACTTTTGCTAGCATCGACTACAAATTTTTTAATTGATAATTTTGTTTTTTTAGCTAATGATATTTCTGTTTCATCATTAAATTTTATTTTTATTTTACCTTTTTTAGTGTCAATTAAATCACTACTATAAATAGAATCACCTTTATTTAGTATTTCGTCTCTGCTTGTGGAGCGCACTCTATAAACTTTTCCTTCAACAGATCTGATAACTCCAACTTGCTGTTCAAGCCCTAAAAGACTAAATGATAATAGAAAAAATATTATATATTTCATATTAAACCTCTAAATCTATCTTAGATTATACTTTATAATAACTAAAAAATCAATATTCACAAGTAATTATTTATATATTCTTAATTTTTTCTAAATCATCTTCTGTAAAATTTAAAAATAAGATAGATTTTTCTTTATTCCATAAAAATAATGAATTGTTATCTTCTATTGTAAATAAAATGTATTTATTTGTTTCTTCTGTAACTTTTTGTTTTTTAATAAAAACTTTTAATTTATTAATAGAGTCTTGATTTATTTTCAATGGCTCTATCGTTGATATAATAATTCCTTTATATTGTGCTTCCCTTTTAATATATTGCTTAAAAAAAGGAAAAGAATTATCATCATTTATAAAAAGTTTTTGATAATTGGAAATAGAATCTATTTTATTTTTAGGAAGTTTTATTTTAGTATTTGCTACAATTTTTAATTTATTTAAATCACATAATGGCAAACTTACTATGTAAATATACTCATTAGACAAAATTACAACTTTACCTGCTACTTGATAAGCGAATTCAGATTTATCAAATTTGCCGTAACTGCTATCTCTTGCAATTGTAAATTCAGAATAAGCATAAAGAGCTGTCTTATATTTATAGCGATAAATCTCTAGATTTTTATCATATTTTGCATTAATAAATTCTGTCATTGCATTATTTTCATTATATTTTTGATATAAATTTAACTTTTTGGAGTTGTTTTCAATAATTTCTGATGTTTTATTATATTTATTAATTGTTTTAGGGAATACTCCTTGTATTTTTGCTTTTTTGTTATTATTACAAGAATATACAAGAACAATTAATAACCCAAATAAAAAAAATCTAAACTTCATTTAATTCTCCATTTAATTAATATCTTAAGGGCGAGGTCTGCAATATTTACTAGGATATGGATAAGAAGTATTTTCATAACAATAAAAATTACTACTATAGCAATCACTATCCGTTTCGCAAGTATCCATCCAATACATCATCCAAGAATCATTTACATTCATACCTACACACATAACTTCATTAGGATAAGTTGTATTATCAAGAGCTCCTTGCTGAGGACAATCACTTGCCACACATATATTGTAATGTTCAAAAGCCATACATGTTCCATTTTGATAATCACAATCAAAATCTGAATTACACTCTATACCAACTGGTTTCAATGAGCTATCATATTTACAGTAACCTAAATCATCCCAGTTATTAACAGAAATACACCTGTTGTATTCCTCACATTTAGAATTATTAATATTACCTTCACTTGGCTTGCAAGCAGGCTCACACCTTTTGGTCGTTTCTGAATTATTATCGTGATCAACACAAATACTACCTTGTAAACAAAGATTATTTTTATTACACAATCTTCCATTTTCTAAAGTACCTGTTACAGCACAAGCATTATAACTAATTTCATCAAAAGGATAACATGATTTTCCCACTTCTGAACAAGAATTATCAGAGAACATATCACAGTTTATGTCTTGAGTAACACATAAACCACTATTATTGTCACAAATTTGATAATCTTTACACTCACTATCACTTAAACATTTAGGCCTACATAATTTATCATTATTACAAGTAAAATCACTTCTGCAATCTAAAATATTATTACAAGCTTGTAAACAGTATTTACCACTTAAATAATCACCACATTTATAATCATTACAAACACTATCATCTGTACATCTTTTAGTACAATAACCATTTTCTATACCGTTTAAAAGACAAATCATATCACTAGGACACTGACTTTGTGTATTACACATAGACCCCATAGTAGGAGGCGGTGTACATGCTCCATCTATACACAGATAACCATCTATATCACATATACCAGTAGGATGCTCTGCACTGCATTTGTCAAGTTCAACAATACATAATTCACCGGTTTCATCTTTTTTAAATCCTTGTTTACAATCCCATTCACATTTTGTTGTTTCTTCCCAGGCATCATTTACCCAGTTAATTTCAAACTGGGTAACAATGATTTCTCCATTTTCAGGAATAGTTATATGCCTATCACATTGAACAAGTTTTGTATTTTCCTTACAATTATCATTTTCACAATGTTGTGTATCTGTGCATTCTATATTACCACATAACTCAAGGCCATCTTTAACACAATTTAAACCAACAGGATGATAGCCACTTGTACAAATACAAATAGCTTTATCAAAATCATTTAAATCACATGTTCCATTACCACTACAATCAACAGAATTACATTTAGCTTCCTTTAGAGTTTTACAAACTCCATCATAGCATTCCTTATCTTTTTCTCTGCAATAGCCAAATTTATTTGTTTCAGAACATTCCAAATCGACTTTTTCACATTTATTTTTAACACATTCATACCCTTCAAGACACTTAACAGAGTCATCACAATAAGCCTTACTTGCTGTTGAAGCAGCACATGATGATAATAATAAAAAGATAAATATTATTATATAGTGGAAATTATTCCTGATTATATTACCTAAATTCATAAAAATACCCAAAAAACAATAAGTTATTATACTACGAATTATACTTTATTTCAAGATAGAGTTTTAAATTATTTATTTATTTTTTAATATCTTTCACTGCCAATACAGCCATACTTGAGGCCACCTGAATATTGTAGCCCCCTGTATCTCCATCTATATCAAGAACTTCTCCTGCAAAGTATAGCCCTTTTACAAGTTTACTTTCCATAGTTTTAGGATTTATCTCTTTGATATTAATTCCACCTGCTGTTGCCATACCTGAAGGAGAAATTTTATATATTTTATTTTTATATTCTGTTAACATTCTAAGCAAAGATTCTCTCATTTTTTTATTTATATCTGCAATTTTAATATTTTCATCTATATTTATAATATTTAATATTTTTAGTATAAATCTAGTTGGTAAATTATATTTTTTTAAATAATTTTTTAATAATCTCCTACCGTTTTCTTGTTGTGTGTGTAATAAATCGTCTTTAACTTCACTTTTACTAAATCCAACAAAGTTAATTTGTAAATAATAGCCTACTTTTGCATACCTAGATATATTTAATATTACCGGCCCTGATAAATTTCTATGTGTTAATAATAAATCATTTTTTAATGTAGCTATTCTTTTATTATTCTCATTTAAGATTATTATTTCAACATTTTTAAATGAAATACCACTAATATCTTTAAATTGATAATTTTCTATGAAAATTGGAGATAATGCTGGCTTAGGCTCAATTATTGTATGCCCAAAATATTTTGCGAATTTATAACCATCTCCCGTACTACCGGTATGGGGATATGTTATTCCACCTGTTGCAATCAACACATTTTTAGAGTAAAAAACTCCGTTATTTATTATAAAATTATTACTATATTCAATAGATTCAACTTTTTGATTTACAAATATATCCACATGGTTTTTTCTGCACAAATCATATAATAAAGAGACTACATCTCCTGCTTTTTTGCTTTCGGGAAATACCTTTCCATCATCTCTAATGTATAAATTCAATCCATTATCTTTGTAAAAACTCATGAGGTCAGTCGGAGTAAAATTATATAAAGAATTTCTCAAAAACTTATTGTTTTTACCATATTTTGTTAAAAATTCACTTATCTCATCAGAATTTGTAATATTACATTGACCCGCACCAGAAATTAGAATCTTTCGTCCTAGCTTACCGTTCTTTTCAAGAAGAGCAACTTGTAACCCCTTTTCTGCTCCCTTTATTGCCCCTATAAGTCCTGCTACTCCACCACCTATTATAATTAAGTCATATAGTTTATTCATCTTAAAACATATACTTTAATTCAAAAAAGAATCTACTAAATTCTTCAAGCCGCCCAAATCTTGTACCACTAGCTCCTCTAAAATTTATTACACCTATGTAAGATTTTAATTGGCTTGATATATTCCAAGAAGCAAACAATAAATTCATCATATTTAAATCTAATAAATCAGCAGAACCTAAAAATTGAAAACTTAACATTGGAGTAAATGAATATCTTATTCTGTAAATAGTGCTATATGTATTTATTCTTGATACAAAAATATCATCTCCAAGCATAGGACTCAAACTATCATACTCTAACTGCCTGTTGTAATTTAATAATCTTGTGTAAGATATTTGTAAAGAAATAGATAAACCATTAGAAAATTCTTTTTCAAAGCCAAATGCTGTTTTTATATTTCTATTTTTAATACTAACATCTTTACCAATTTCATCTTCTGTATGATGATATGCTAATTCAAAAAGCCAAACTGTATCAAATAATATTGTTTCAAAATCTAAACCCATTACTTGTAGCTTTTTGTATTCTGGAGTAAATGTTGCCACATTCATATCAACAACAACAGAAAAATTTCTATCATATCCTTTAAAATAATTTAATGAAAAATCAGTATCTTCTCCTACCTCAAATGTAATTTTAGCACCAATTTCAGTATTGGTAATATTTCTTGATGAATGTTTTGCTATTGTTTTAGTTAGTGGCCCCATTTGATTTGGTAATTCCATTTTATTTATAGGAGCAATTGGAAGAAATACTGTTTCTAATGTTGCAATATCAAAAAGATTAAAATCTAATTTTAAGGCATCAACAGCAACTCTATAGTTCTCTTTTTCTGCACTCATAGTCATAAAATTCCATGGAGAAATAACATCAAGTGCCCCACCCCATTCAAATTTTCCCCAAAAAATATACTGACGCCCTAATTTTAAATCAAGGAACCCTCCTATATCTCTAATCCCTATATAACCTTCTTTAAAATAAGTTGTCATGCCATCTGAATTCAAAGAAGTTGGTTCTTGTTCTAAAATTTTAAAATCATAATCAAATTCTAATATTGTATTAAAATAAATATCTTTAGTTACATCGTTATTAAACCTTAATTGTAAAGTTAAACCACCTCTATCATATATAAATTTATCTTTTTTTAATTTTTGATTACTCCAATTTATGTCAGACATAGCTCCACTAATATCAGTATAATTGTAGTCCTTGATATAACCTGATATTAAATTATTTTCTGCAAATAAATTAACAGTAAATATAAAAAATGCCAAAATAGGTATTATTCTCATGATTTCCTTATTTTATAAAGTTTTTAAATATCTTGTTGTAAATATCTTTGAAGAGATTTTCTTTATTTTTATATTTGTTAATATAATTTCAGCCTTAACGCCCTCATCAAGGTCACTTGTTTCCATTTTAGTAATAAAATTAACATTATTTATCTTTTTTGATTCTAAAACAGTTTGTATTCTTCTTTTTTTGCCATCTTTACCAAAAAATTCTGTTTTAACAATAATGTTTTTTTTCTTGTTAATATTCAATATAAGTTTTTTATAACCTGTAATTTCTATGGTTTTATCAGATTTAGCAATAGCTTCAACAGTAACAATACTATTTTCTTCTTTTAATAATTTGTAATTCCATAATTCAACTCTTGGTTTTAACAAATAAAGAGACAAAAAATCTCTTAACATAAAATTATCACCATTAGCAGGAACCTTTTTAACTCTTCTTAGTGCTCTTAAATAAATATACCTTTTATCTTTTAGGTTTTTATTACAATGAGCTAAAAAAGCCATCCCTTTCATGTGAGAAGGAAAAGTAAATATTGCTAAAATTTTTTGTCCATCTTTAGTATCAATAGCTTTGACTGTCATTTTTTTTATTAGGCTTTCCTTATTTCCTCTTTTTAAATCTAATTGCATATTTGCAGAAAATCCTGTCCAAGACATATTTTTTAAAATATTTTCTATATTTGATTCATAAGAAAATAATTGGAGATTAAACATAAAAACAAATAAAATCAAAAACTTCATAAAATCTCCTATTCAAATAATAATTTTTCAACCAAATAAAAATCACTTAAAAAAGCGACTATCATAAATATATTCGACCACAAAATTCTATATTTATTCTTTTTTAAAATAAAATACCAAACATTTAGTATAAATGGATACATTAAATTGAGATATTTAGGCTCATTTAACTTTATGGAAAGAACTGTAAAAATAGTAATTACTAAAAATGACAACACCGAACCCAAAACAGAATATTTTACAGTAGTTTTTATATTTTTACTTGAAAGAAATAAAACAATAATAGCAACTATTAATAAAACTCCAGTTGTAAGAAGTGCAGGCTTTAAAACAAATTCTTCTATAAGTTTTAGTATACTTTTTAACATTTATTAATCAATATCTAGTATTTCAACATTTTCGGTAATATTACTTTCGGGTAAAACTACTGAAAATTTAACTTGAGGGTCAGTATCTTCTGCCTTAAAACCAGTTCCATCAACATCACCATAAAGCCAAATATAAAAATCACCATTATAATCAGTTGCAAGTTTAAATGTTCCTTCTTTTGTTGGGTCTAAAGTAAAGGTATATGGAAAAGTAATAGGTCCGTCTATAAAATGAGCATATTTAGGCATTCCCCCATAAGTATCATTATCATAACCAGCAAGACCTATTCTTTTTATTTCTTTTGAACCTGTGTAATTAACGGTAATATTCATTTCATAAGATTTTGTAGTTGCTTCACATGTTAATTGGTCTTCACTACAAATAGTACCTGCCTCACAAGTTCCACAAGTATTACCACCACAACCATCATCGCCACAAACTTTATCTGTACAATCAGGCACACAATTGTCTTCACAAACACCTTCATTACATACTTTATTATCTTCACATTTTCCATTTGGATGTTCTTTAGAACATAAATCTTCATTAGTTGTTTGGTCTTTTAATTCAACATTAAATGTTTCATCTTTAGTTGGAGTAAAATCAGCTCCTAGATAAACCGGGTCTATACTATGAACTTCTAGTTTTCCGTCTGTTGTATCAACATCACCATAAATAACAACTAAATATTTTTTCCCTTTAAATCCTTCTAGTTTAATTTCAACTTCTTTAGAAAAATCAACTCCACCTGTTGTAAGGGCTTCAGTAGGAAAAGAAAGCGCACTTGCAGGAGAGCCAGCAGGCATTTGATTTTGTACACTTGTTTCATAATCAAAAAAAGCTGCTCTTACTTGTTTAATTTCAGAACTTCCTTTATAGTCTATTTTATAAGTTAAGGTATAGCTTTCTTTATCTGTATTTTTTACAATTTTCTCATCTCCACATGCAGAAAACACAAACATTGAGATTAAAGAAAGAGCTAGAATTTGGTAAATTCTTTTCATTTTTATACTCCTATTTATAATAAAATAAAAAATTTTTGTTATACATAATGTATAAACTATAGTTTTATAGCTTAATTTATAAAATTTGTCAATACAAATAAGTTAAAAAAATACTTGTTTATGTTTATTCTTTGTTTTTATTTCTAGTGAATTTTAATTACTGCTTGACAATATTTCCTTTCTACAATATAGTTTTTATCTGGTATTAAAGGGGGTGACTAAGCTTAAAAATCGTTTATCCAGATTGAAATAGGGATTACACAAAGGCATTCTAAGGGAATATTTGTGCATAAAAAAAGGAGAAAAATGAATGATATAGAAAGCAGAATAGAATATGCAAAAATATTTGCAAAAGGAGCAGGAAAAGTGCTTCTTAAAAGATTTAAAAAAAGAAAATTAGTTATAGAAAAAAAGGGAGATATCGATTTAGTTACAGATGCTGATAAAAAAGCAGAAGCTCATATAATTGGTTCTATTTTTAACAAATTTCCTGAAGATTCAATTTTGGCAGAGGAAAGTGGAGATATTCTTGTTAAAAACAGTAAATATAGATGGATAATAGACCCATTAGATGGAACAACTAATTTTGCTCAAAAATTTTATTTATTTGCTGTTTCTATAGCAATAGAAAGCGAAAGAGGCATAGAAGCAGGTGTTATTTATATTCCTTATTTCGATGAAATGTACTATGCAATAAAAGGAAAAGAAGCTTTTTTAAATAATGACCCAATTAAAATATCACAAAAGGAAAAGCTAATAAACTCAGTTATCGCAACAGGTTTTCCATATAGTAAAAATGAAAATAATGACAATAATCTCAAAGAACACAATAAAATGATAACTAAATGTAGAGATATACGAAGAACAGGTAGTGCAGCTATTGATTTAGCTTATACTGCAAGTGGAATTTGGGATGGATACTGGGAAAAGAAGTTAAAGCCTTGGGATATTGCAGCAGGAGCTTTAATTGTTAAAGAGGCTGGGGGAGTAATAAAGGGCTTAAAAGGTGAAAACTTTGATTATATGAGTGGAAATATTATCGCAGGCAATGAAAAAATTGTTAATTTAATGATTAATGAACTTTAATTATTTACTCCATGCCAACAAGTTGGAGCTTATGTATAAAATATGAATTATTTAATTTAACATATTAAGTAAATCAATATTATTATAAAGAAAATGTTATAATCCCACTGTAGTGGAGAGAAAATTATAAAAAATTATAAAAAAACTCTATTCAAAAGTTTTAAAGTATGATATATAAACTATCCGTCTATTTAAATAGACAAATTCAAGCATTTAATGTTTTAAACAATATATTTTTTAGGAGTCGCAATGAATGAAAAAATTAAAAAAAATCTTGAAAGATTAAAAGAACTTAATATTGATATGTTTGGTAAAGATTTTTTATTAACTTGGGAAAAAAGTGACGATGAAATCGAAGCGACTATGCTTTTTACTGAAATAATAAAAGAAATGCACAAAAATAACATCTCAACAAAGGTTTTTGATTCTGGTATTGCTGTTCCTGTATTTAGAGATAATTCTACAAGAACTAGATTTAGCTTTAGCTCAGCTTGTAACGCTTTAGGTTTAGGCTTACAAGATTTAGATGAAAAAAAATCACAAATTGCTCATGGTGAAACTGTTAGAGAAACTGCAAATATGATATCATTTTTAGCTGATGTTATTGGAATTCGTGATGACTTATATATTGAAGAAGGTGATAGATACCAAAGAGAAGTGGCTTCTGCATTAGATTTTGGCTACAATGAGGGATTATTACACCAAAGACCAACTATAATTAATTTACAATCAGATATAGACCACCCAACTCAATCTATGAGTGATTTATCTAAAATTAAGGATCACTTTGGTTCTTTAGAAAATTTAAAGGGTAAAAAATTAGTAATGTCATGGGCATATTCACCAAGCTATGGAAAACCATTATCTGTTGCTCAAGGAATGATAGGTTTACTTACTAGATTTGGTATGGATGTTGTTTTGGCTCACCCTGAAGGATATAATGTAATGGATAGTGTTATTGATGTTGCAAAAGAAAATGCTGAAAAGAGTGGTGGTAGCTTTACTATTAGCCATGATATGAAAGAAGCATTTAAAGATGCTGATGTTGTATGTCCTAAATCTTGGGCTTCTTATTCTGTTATGGAGCAAAGAAGAGATTTACTGCATGCACAAGACTTTGACGGACTTGATGCTCTTGAAAAAAGTTGCTTACTTGAAAATGCAGACCACATGAACTGGGAATACACCAAAGAAATGGAAGCATTAACTAATAATGCACTATACATGCATCCTCTTCCTGCTGATGTAACTGGCTTGAACTGCGAACACGGCGAAGTAACAAGAGAAGTTTTTGATTCTCACCTAAAAGATACTTATCATCAAGCATCATTTAAGCCTTTTGCTATGATGGCTATGATTTGGTTGAGTAAGTTTGAAAATCCTATAGCAAAAATAGAAGAAGTTTTAGAAAATAACAAAAAGAGATTAAATAAATAGATAATAGGCTTTTAACGATGATATTAGAGGCCTTGTTGATTTTTTAGGAGAAAAAAATGGCAAAAAAAACAAGAGAAGAAGTTTTAGAAAACACTATTCAAAGATTTAAAGAAAAGGGACTTATTTTACCCACTTATGAACAAATGAGAAATCCTGAATTGGTTCCTCAAAAAATTAAAGAAGAGTTAAAAAATATTGGTTTATGGGACTTTAACCCTCTTAATTTATTCAGATTAACATGGAAGAACGATCCTGAAACAGGAGAATTTGGTAAAGTTAACTATATAGAACTTCCTACTGAATTAACAGGAGTTAAAGCTAAAATATTTGTATTAACTGGTAAATTTTTTCCTACAGGAGCACATAAAGTTGGTGCAACTTATGGTCCACTAATAGAAAAATTAATTAATGGAACATTTGATCCAACAACTCAAAAAGCTTTATGGCCTTCTACAGGTAACTATTGCCGTGGTGGAGCTTATGATAGTAAACTATTAGGATGTGAAGCTATAGCTATTTTACCCGAAGATATGTCTCAAGAAAGATTTGAATGGTTAAAAGAAACAGGTGCTGAAATTTTTGCAACTCATGGTTCTGAATCTAATGTTAAAGAAATTTATGACAAAGTTAAAGAATTAATGGCAGAGAGAGGTGATGAAATAGTTAATCTTAACCAATTTGCAGAAATAGGAAATCCACTATGGCATTATGCAGTAACAGGGCCTGCTATGGAAGAAGTTTTTGGATACCATAAAGATGAAAACTCAAGATTTGCAGGTATTTTCTTAACTCAAGGAAGTGCAGGAACACTCGGTGCAGGTGAATACTTAAAAACAGTATTTCCTAATATGAAACTTGGTGTTGGTGAAGCTGTTCAATGTCCTACTTTATTAAGAAATGGATATGGTTCTCATAGAATAGAGGGAATAGGTGATAAACACATTCCTTGGGTACATAATATTAGAAGTATGGACTTTGTTGCAGGTATTGATGATGAACCAAATATGCACATTATGCGTTTGTTCAATGAGCCTGAAGGACATAAATATTTATTAGAACAAGGTGTTAAACAAGAGTTAATTGACCAACTTCATTTACTTGGAATCTCTGGTATTGCAAATGTTATGGGTGCAATCAAACAAGCTAAATACTATGAAATGGATGAAAATGATTTTATTCTTACTATAGGTACAGATTCTATGGAAATGTATCAATCAAGAATGAAAGAAGAACAAGAAAGATTAGGAGATTTTACTCATGAAGTAGCTGCTATGACTTATTATGGTGACTTAATGGGTTTAGGTACTGATAACATTATTGAGCCTAACTATGTTGAACTTAGAAGAATGCATAATTTAAAATATTTTACTTGGATAGAGCAACAAGGTAAAACAGTTGAAGAGTTAGATGCTCAATGGTATGATAGAGATTATTGGACAAGAGAATGGCATAAAGCTGATGAGTGGGATGCCAAAATTAAAGAATTTAACGCTAGAACAGGTGTTGAAAAGAAATTTTTATAATTATCTCCTCCCACTTGTGTGGGTTTTAACCTCATAAATGATACTCATTCAAATTTGATAAAAATATAGTTTAATTATTTAATATATTGTTTTTATTATAAAATCATAAAAAAGAAAAGCTTTGCTTTTACTTTTTTCAGTGTAAAAGACCTATAAAGCCAATGCTTTGGCTAGGGCTTTGAAACTGCACTAAAAAAACGAAAAACTACTTAATAGGCTTTAAAATTAAAGCTCCTAATGGTGGTAAAGTTAACTCTATAGCATACGGATTTTCTTGCCAAAACATTTTAACAGGTTTTAAAGGAAGCGGGGCTCCAATATTACTGCCACCATAATATTCACTATCTGAATTAAAAATTATTTCGTATTCACAATTTTCAGGAACACCAATTTTATAACTATCCCTAACAACAGGAGTAAAATTTAAAATTGTAATAGTGTAATTATCTTCATCCTTTCCTTTTCTTATGTATGAAACAATGCTATTATCGCTATCATTAAAATCAATCCATTGAAACCCGTCATGTGAAAAATCTACTTCAAAAAGAGATGGATTTTCTTTATAAACTCTATGTAAATCTTTAACAAAATAATTAAATTTTCTATATCTTTCTTCTTCAAGTTGATACCAATCTAACTCTCTATCATGATTCCATTCTCTCCATTGTGCGATATCCATTCCCATAAAAGTTAATTTTTTGCCTGGATGAGTAAACATATATGTGTATAACAATCTTAAATTTGCCATCTTTTGCCATGTATCACCAGACATTTTTTCAATTAATGAACCTTTACCATGAACAACTTCATCATGTGATAATGCAAGAACAAAGTTTTCGCTAAAAGCATACCATAAAGAAAAGGTCAAAGAGCCTTGATTGTATTTTCTGTAAATAGAATCCTGTTTCATATAATCTAAAATATCATGCATCCATCCCATATTCCACTTATATCCAAAACCTAGTCCTCCTGCATATATAGGCTTTGAAACAGATGGCCAAGATGTAGATTCTTCGGCAATAGTAACAATATCACTAAACTGCATATAAACAGTTTCATTTAATCTTTTTAAAAATTCAATAGCTTCAATATTTTCTCTTCCACCAAACTTATTAGGAATCCATTCTCCTTCATTTCTAGAATAATCTAAGTACAACATAGATGCTACAGCATCTACTCTTAATCCATCTATATGATATTTATCTAACCAAAATAATGCATTTGAGATTAAAAAATTTCTTACTTCATATCTTCCAAAATTAAAGATTTTTGTTCCCCAATCTTTATGCTCTCCTAGCCTTGGATCTGAATGCTCATACAGAGCAGTTCCATCAAATAGTGAAAGAGCATGCTCATCTTTAGGAAAATGTGCAGGAACCCAATCTAAGATTACTCCAATATCATTTTGATGCATAATATCAACAAAATAAGCAAAATCTTCTGGATTCCCATACCTAGATGTAGGAGCAAAATAACCCGTTACTTGATAACCCCATGATGCAAAAAATGGATGTTCTGCAATAGGCAGTAATTCAATATGAGTATAACCCATTGATTTTATGTACTCAACTAATGGATCTGCAATTTCTCTATATGACAAATATCTATTATTCTCTCCTCGCTTCCAAGAACCAATGTGAAGTTCGTAAATAGATATAGGGGCGTTTAATGCATTTTTTTCTTTTCTTGTTTTCATCCATAATTCATCTTTCCAATTGTGTTTATCAGAGTTATAAACAATTGATGCTGTTTTAGGTGCAGATTCAATAAAAAAAGAATATGGGTCTTGTTTTAAAAGAGTTTGATTATTTTGTGTTTTAATTTCATATTTATATAATTCTCCCTCAATTAACCCTGGTATAAAAATTTCCCAAAAGCCATTCATATTTCTCATTTGATGAATTCTGCCATCCCAATGATTAAAATTACCAACAACACTAACCATCTTAGCATTAGGAGCCCATACAGCAAAGTAAACTCCAGTTATTTTATTTACTTCTTTAGTGTGAGCACCTAATATTTCATAGGATTTATAATGATTACCCTCTGATAAAAGATGCAAATCTATTTCTCCCATAATAGGTAAAAAATGATATGGGTCATCAAATTGCCATGAATGTCCTTCAAAGTTTATTACTTCAAATTTATAATCAAAAAACTTCTTTCTTCTTTTAAACTCAATTTCAAAAAAACCTCTTTCATCTGTTTGAACCATTTTATGCTTTTTAGATGTTTTCCTGTCAATAACAAAAGCCTGCTCAATTCTTGGTAAAAATAATCTTACAACAAGTCCCTGTCTTTTTGTCTCATTAATATAATGAATGCCTAAAACAGAGAAAACATCCCCGCACTCTAAGTTCATTAAATTTTGTATTTTCTTTATATTTTCTTTACCCATTATGTTCACCCCAAAAATTAAGTACTACATTATAAACATTTTACTAACATTTAACAAATATTTAAATATTTTATAAGTTTTTTACAAAACTTGAATATTGGAAAAAATAATGCTATAGTAGAAATGAATGATGGCTAGGAATAAAATGAAATATTTTTTAATAACAATTATAATAATATTATTTTTGGCATGTAATGCTAGTACAAAAAAAATTGAATTTACTAAACACTATCCTGATAATTACAATGCATTTATTAGGTGGAAAAGATTTGATAATTTAAAGGTATTTCTCAAAGCAGAAGACTATAAAACTTTAGATAAAATCAAAAAGAAATATAAAAACAGCACTGTAAACTCATATAAATTAATTTTAATGAAAAAAATAAATAAAGATGAGTATAAAGTGATTATAGAAAGAGAAGAGGTTATTCTTCCTTCAAATACCTTAAAAACTAATAGGTACATTCAATATTGGAATTTTAATAAAGAATTAAAACTATGGAAAATAGAGAAAGAAATAGAAGATAAGGAGGACTAATGGAATTAGGACTACAACAAAAACTGGCTCTAAAACAAAAAATTACTCCACAAATGATACAATCCGTAACATTTCTTCAATATAATTTAACTGACTTAAATCAAGAGATTGATAAACAAGTTGAAGAAAATGTCCTACTAGAAAAAGAAACTCATGAAATATACTCAGAAGAAATAAATACTATTAATAGTTCAATACCTGAAACAGAAAAAGAATTTCCCATAGAAACTGCTAAACTAGAGGAAATAGAAAAAAAAAATGAGTTTAGTATTGAAGACTGGAAGGCTCACTATGAAAATGGAGGGCAAACCTTTGAAGGATATAAAACAAGAAACTCTGATTATGATGACTTGTATGATCCAGATAAAAAAGGCAAAAATACCAAAACATTAAAGTCTCACCTTCTTGAACAAGCAAATATTCACCTTAAAGATGAATTTGATAGAAAAATTGCAGAATTATTAGTAGAAAATATAAATTATGATGGTTTCTTAGATGAAACAATAACTATTTATAGTGATAAACTTAATGATAAAAAAGAAAGAGAAATAATAAAACAGGAAAATATTTTTGACCACATAATAAATAAAATAAATAAAATTTATAATAAAATTTATAATAATGATATTATTGAAGAAGATGATATTCAGGATGTTTTAAATAAAATCTATACATTTGACCCTATTGGTTGTGGAGCTTTTAGCAAAATAGAATCACTATACATCCAGGCTAAACTTTACAACTATCCATCTTATGTTATTGATATAATAAAAAATGACTTGGAACTTCTTGCTGATAATAAAATTAAAGAGTTAAAAGAAAAGTATAATATTCCTGATAGCAAACTAATAAAAGCAATAAAATTAATTAAAAAACTAGAACCCATTCCCGGAAGACAGTTTTATCCTGAAGAACCTCAAAATATTGAACCAGAAATTAGATTAATCAAAGAAGGAAATAATTATAGAGTTGAATTAATCAAAGAGAGAATCCCCTCCCTAAGAATTAGTAATCACTATAGAAAACAACTAATGGACCCAAATACGGACAAAGAAACAAGAGAATATATAGAAGAAAAAATACAAGCGGCAATTCATATTATAAATGCAATAAAACAAAGAAAAAAAACAATAATTCGGGTTATGGAAGTTATTATAAAAATACAAAAAGACTTTTTTGATAATAGTGGAAACTATGATTTTTTTAAAGCAATTACTTTAAAAGATGTCGCTCAGGAGCTTGAACTAGACGAATCAACAATTAGTCGAGCTACTTCAGGTAAATATTTAATATCAGATATTGGTATATATGAATTAAAACACTTCTTTTCAACATCGGTAAAAGTTATAGGAGGAGAAAACCAATCTATGATGCAAGTTAAAAACTTAATAAAAAAAATCATAGATAATGAAGATAAAAAGAAGCCTTTGTCTGATGCTAAAATATCTAAAATATTAAAAGAAGAACATAATCTTAATATATTAAGAAAAACTATTGGTAATTATAGAAAATATCTAGACATTCCTTCTACAACAAAAAGAAAAAAAATATTATAAACAGTTAATATTCAAATAGTGTAACGATTCAGGTTAATTTTTTATTTTTTAGTAAAACTCATTTTATTACTTCTTTTCTTTCTTTTGGCATTCATCAAAAATTTTAGCTTTCATCAAACAATCAATTTTTTCACTGCTATAAAACAAACTACATTCTGTTTCTAGATTTTTAACTTTTTTAAATTTTTCTGATATTTTTTTACATTTTCTAGATTTTTCTTGTTGATGACATTTTTTAGTTTCTTTATCAGTTTTAGCATTTATCAGGCAGGTTATTAAATCTCCGGAGTCTCCTTCTCCTATTAAGCAACCTCCATCTTTTTTATCAGGTATTACTGTATCGCAATCTGCACTGTAAATTGTGATACTTAATAATATTAAAATCAAAAGTGATAAAAACTTCATAATTCCTCCTATATTATCCCATGATAGATATTTAACAATATTCCACCATTTTTTATTTTTAAATTGTCCTTTTTTAATTTATTGAATTTATGATTTCTAGAAACTAAAATTAAATATTCCCAGTTTTTAAAATCTTTTAATAATTTATGTTCTATTTCTTTATAAAAATCTACTTCCACCTTAATCCTTTTATTATAGGGTAAGTTCATAACAATAAATCCACTTTCTTTTGACGGAGTGATATTTAAAAAATTCTCTTTTTTTGCTTTTATTCCATTAAAAATTGATAAATTTTCATTTGAAACCTTAACTGAAGCTTCTTCTAGGTCTGATGGCATAATGTTTTTAATATTATAATTAAGATTTTTGGTATATTTATTTTTTAGAAAATTAAATGTTTTTTCTTTAAAATTAACCCAGTTCATAAAATTAAATTCTCTATTAAATCCAGGAATTATATCATTTTTTATCATAGATGCTTCTATGGAAAATGTTGCACTTCCACACATAGGGTCAAGTAAATATTTATTTTTATCCCAGTACTTTAATAACAGGGCCGCCGCAATATTTTCTCTTATTGGAGCTTTTGAAGTTTTCTTTTTTATATTCCTTTTATATAAAAAATCTCCACTAGCATCAAGGCTAATTGTTATTTCATTATCTTCTATTCTAACATATAGTTTTTCTTGAGATTTTTTATCCAAAATATAATTAAAGTCATTTTTTTTACCAAAACTTAAGATTTCTTTAGCAAGAAACTCTTTTACCATATCTGTATGATATAACTTAGAGCTTTTTGAGCTTACTATAATATCAAAATTAGTGTCTTTAGGCCAAAACAAGCAAAAATCTAGCCTTGTTAAAGCTTTTTTTATTTCAGAGAGGTGAGTTGCTTTAAAAGTTGCTAACCTGAAAAGAATTTTAGTTGCAACTCTTGTTTTTAGTGATAAATCATATAAAACATCAAGCTTTCCCTTTACCTCTAAACCTCCATTTGTTTCTTTTGTAGTGTTATATCCGAAAGATATGATTTCATTTTTTAGAATTGATTCTAGGCCAGGCTGTACAATTAAGAAATAATTATGTTCTTTACTCCATATTTTTTGTTTAATTTTTCTTTCAATATTCATCTTTTATAATAGAGATAGATTCTCTTCCTTTTAAATTTTTAAAACCTTTACCTTCTTTAATACCATTAATAAATAAATCTTTATCTTTTATTATTGTTCCACTGATAATATCTATTCCATAATCAAACAGTATCGGGCTTAGAGGAGTAGAGGGACCAAGTAATATAATTTTAGTTTTATTGGTTTTATATTTTACTAATTCTTCAAATGTATGATTAATTAAAGTTGTTGCTGTTATTGCTAGTATATCTAATTCATTTATGTAGTTTTTTAGATATTTTGAATGATACTCTCCTTTTTGTGGAAATAGTTCAAAAACATATAGCTTATTTATTTGATGTTTTAATTTTTTTATAAACGGAAAGCGTCCAACGACCCCAACATTATTATAATTTGGTAATAAATCATAGGCATTTATTTTTTTTAATTTTAAATTATCTCTATTTAATGCCGAATTTATTGTGGCAATGCCTATTGAGGCTTCCAATTCGTTATCTGATAGAGCAAGTTTAGCTACTTTCTTAGCGGAATTACCAATAATATCAATATTATTATATGGTTTTCTGTATGCTGGTTTTAAAGTTGAAGAAATTCCACAGTATTTACTTTCTATTATTGTTTCAAAAACTCCAACAAGGCTATCTTTTATTTCGTAGTCTTCAATATTTTCTATTAACTTGTTTAAAATTTCCATATTTCCCAATATAAAAATTATATATAGCACATTTTTAAAAAAAATTGTATATTTGTTTTTCTTATTATATAATAAAATGGTTTAAAATGGAGGCGTTATGATTTTTAGAAAAGAAGAGTATAATAAAATAACGGCAATTCTTTTATTTCCTGAAAATCAAATTTGGAAAGATATTTTATATATTTTTACTCAAGAGCAAGAAAATCTAGAAACAGATATTGATAAGATATCAAATGTTTCTTTAGATACCATTGATGAATTAGAAAATGTAATTTTTTATAAAATTGAAAAATTTAATGGTGATCAGGATATTAAGTTATTTGAAATTGCTAAATATGTAATTAAATTTGTTGTTGAATTAGAAGAGTTTTTTGATACAGAACTTGAAAAGTCATGTCCTGAAGTAAGAATAATATATAATATGATATTTAAAATAGGGATTGATACAATAAAGCAAAAAAGTTTTAAGAAAATAAGAGAAGTTGTTGAAAAGCAAGTAGAGTTAGAAATACAAGGTAATCATAATCCTAGTACAATCACTGCATTAAATTGTATTATTAATGCTACTGATAAAAACTTTAAATCTGCTTCATTTCATTCTATAAAAGAGGCTGTTAATACTTGGATACCATATTTTATACAAGAATATTCAAGTTTTGGTCATGAAGACATAAATTTAATTATAAAAGCTTTAAAGTTTACATTTTTAAAATCAATTATACCATTTTTAATATAAATATTTTGATTTTATCATAAAAATTCCGAGAACATATTGTTGAGAAGGAGGTTTTATGAAAAATTTAATTAATGATTTAGACCCAAATAAAAAAAATAAAAATTTATTATCCAAAGTGCTAGGTTTTATTAAAAATATAAATAAACAAGAAGATGAAAGCCAAATTCTTATAGATATTGAGAAGTATCATACCCTACAAGAAAATACTTTAAAAAATGCAAAAATTCCTATAGAAAAATTATTTCTTGACTACATTAAAACAAAATCACAAGAAGAAAGTTTTGATGTTCCTTCTTTTCCAAATATTATACTAGAATTAAATAAAGCAGTTGCAAACCCAAATAGTACTTTTTTGGTATTTTCTGATATAATTAAACTAGACCCATCTTTAACTCTTAAAATCTTAAAACTTGCAAATTCTCCTATTTATAAAAAAAATAAAGATATTGTAAACCTGGAAGATGCCATTGGATTAATTGGCCTAAAAGCGACTAAAAACTTAATTTTAGCTGTAATAATGAAGGGAAGTTTATTTAAATCAGGATATTCTGAAAAAATTGCTCAAAAATTTTTTAAGGATGCACTTTTAACTGCTATTATTGCAGAAAATTTTGCAAAATTGCAACAACTAAATGAAAGTTTTTTATATACATTGGCATTGTTACATAATATTGGTGGAATTGTAGCATTAAATTTAGCAAGTAATTTTATTAAAGAAAACAATATTGAATTATCTGAAAATGAATTAATTTTAAGAATTATAAAAAAATTTCAACTTCAGTTAACAAAAACAATTTTAAAAAAATGGAAATTTAATGATTTATATATTAAGGCTGTTGTTAATCAAGATGAGGAAAAAGAAGAAAAAGATAATGTATTATCAAAAATTTTATATTTCTCTCAAACAGTGTCTAAATCTTTACTTTCAGGAGGCTTAAAGTCTTTAGATAAAGAAGGTTTAACGATATTTTATGATGAAACACTTAAAAATGCCAAATTAAAAATATTCTCAAGAACAGCAAGAATTATCATGAATGAATCTATAAGAGAGTTTGAAGTGGTTTCCAGATTTATTTCTTAAAGTATTTTTGAATTAGAAATTCAGCATAATCCAAATCATTTTGAGTTGTTATTTTTATATTATTTTTTTCTCCTTCAATGTAGAAAACTTGTTCTTTAATATTTTCAACTAATTCAGAATCATCAAAGTTAATGTTTTTAAGATTAATATTAGAGTATGCTTTTTTTATTATATTAGTATGGAATCCTTGTGGTGTTTGTACGGAAATAAGGTTTTCTCGGTTTATGGTATTTATTATTTGATTATTTTTTACTTTTTTTATTGTATTTGTTAGTTTTAATGCAGGAATTATCGCATTATGTATTTTTAATGCCTCTATTACTCTTTTTATAAGTATATTTGTTACAAATGGCCTTGCCCCATCATGAATAAGGGTATATGGATTTTTATTATCTAGTATTTTTATAGCATTATTTATTGATTCAGCTCTAGAGCTTCCCCCAATTATGGGAATGATTTTATTACTTAATTTTTGATATTTATTTTTATTATATTCAAACTCCAGTTGTGGCAAAACTAAATAAATTTTATCTACTAATTTAATGTTAATCCAAGTCAATAAGTTCATTTCTAAAATTTCTATCCCTTGTATTTTTACAAATTGTTTAGGTGTTTTTTCTGAAAACCTTGATCCGCTACCTGCTGCCGGGATAATTAAATTAATCATTTATTTTACTTTAAGCACTCTTCTAATTTGATTTCAATTACAGATTTGTTTGAATTATCAGAAACAACTAATTCTTGTATTATTAATTCTTTAGCTTGTTTATATATTTTATCTTCACTAAATGATAATTTTTTACTCATTTTAGCAAAGCTTAATTCTTTTAAGATAGTTGCAACATCATAGATTGAGCCGTTTTTAAGTTTTTCAGTATATTCTCTTAATCTTTTATTCCAATTACTTTTTTTTATTTCAAAATCTTTATCTCCAAGAAAATCAAAAATTTCTTTAACTTCTGTTTCTGGAATAGGGCGTCTTATTGATGTTTGATTACTAGTTGGAACCATAAATTCAACATCTTTATTAAATACTTTTAAAACATAATAATCAAGATTATTCCTTTCTACAATATTAATAATCTCTGCAACTCCTTGCCCTCTGAATATAACTCTTTCATTTAGTTGGTAATTAGTTTGAAACATTAAAGCCTCCATATAATGTACCATATTCTACTATAAAAATAGAAAAATGTCAAATCACATTAAATTTTACTAGATTTTTTAAAGATAATCTGTTATAAAGGTAAATTTTTGAAAAACTTATTTGATAATTTTATATTTCTTACTGTTGATGCAACATCATGAACTCTCAATATATTGGCACCATTTTTGTATGCAATGAATTCTGTAATTGAGTTTCCTTCAACTTGGTTTTCTCTTTTTTTATCATTTATTGTGTTAAAAATATAAGATTTATTAGAAGCCCCTAATAGAATAGGTAAATTGAACACTTTTAAATAGTTTAGTTTTGATATTATTTCAAAATTATTATCTATTGATTTACCAAAACCAATACCTGGATCAATAATAATATTTTCTCTTTTTATATTTTGACTTGTTAGCTCTATTATCCTTTTGTCAAAAAAAGAAATAATATTGCTCATTACACCATTTGGGTAGTGATATTTTTTTTGCATTTCATTTGGTTTCCATGGAGAGTGCATTATAATGACTGGGAGATTGGAATTTGCAACAATTTTAGTAGAATTTTTATCCCACATAAGCCCTGAGATATCGTTTATTATATCAATTCCTTCATTTATGGCACTTCTCATCAATTCTGACTTAGTTGTATCAATAGAGAGTGTTATTTTAGGGAATTGTTTTCGTATTTCTTTTAATATTGGTATCACTCTATTGGTTTCTTCTTTTAGGGATACAGGTTTTGCAGATGGTTTTGTTGATTCTCCGCCTATATCTATAATATCAGCACCACTTTCTATTAAGTTTTCAGTATGTTTTAATGCCTTAGTTATAGAATTATGTTTAGCTCCATCAAAAAAAGAATCTGGAGTTAAATTTAAAATTCCCATAATTTGAATATTTTTCATAATGCTACCAATTAAATTATAAGGAAAAAATAGAAAGTGCCCAGGGTCGGAATCGAACCAACGACACGGGGATTTTCAGTCCCCTGCTCTACCGACTGAGCTACCTGGGCACGTGTGAATATGTATATATACTTTTTATAAGATAATGTCAATACTTTTTTTAAAAATCTTATATTTTTTTTACGAAACAAACCATTTGTCAATAATGTTTTTTTCAGCATACTTTGTTAGTTCATTTTTAGATTTTTCTGTTCCTGCAATAAATTTAATCCCTAATTTAAGAGATTTACCATCATCAGAAAGGGTTGTGTTTGTTACTTGTCCTGCAACTGTAATAATTCCAGCATTACTTTCAGGTACAGAAAAAGACATTAAAAGTTCTGTTCCTACATCATAAGGGACTCTGCTTTCTAAAGAAATACCATTGTCACTAACATCATTTGCTTTTAATATTGTCATTGAGGTTTCTGTTTCTGCTTCAACAACAGCATTAATAGGTACTCTGTCTGATTTTCTTCTTGAAACTCTTTTTACTACCTTAATTTTGTTATTAACTTCAATTAAGTCTATGATATTCTTCCTTCTTTCCATGATTACCTCCTATCAGTATTTTTATAATAATAAAGTAAGTTGTAAAAAATCAATTTTTTGAATAAAAAAAGAAAAATTACTTTATAGCTTTATAGAAAAATCCGAATAAAAAGTAATATGCCATTATAGAAGGAGTACAATTATGAGCTTTTTTAAAAACCTTAAGATACAATATCAAATGATAATACCAGTAATATTTATATTTTTATTGGTAATTATAGCTAGAATTATTACAGGACAAGCAAATTTAACTAATTTAGGAGATATTATTATTTCTGAAACAATAGTTAATATGCCTGAAAAAATAAAAAGTGATATTGATGCTAAAATAAAGGTAACTGCAGAGAGAGCTAGTTTATTATCTGAAAATAGAAAGTTAATTGAATTATTTAATGATGCAGAATATGCTAAAGATGGAGAAAAAGAAGAAAAAAGAAAAAAATTTACTGATTATTTAGACTCTATTATTGCTAGAATAAAGGAAATGTCAGATGAAAAAACTGTTAAAATACATTTTCATACAGCAGATGTTAAATCATTTTATAGAGCTTGGAAAAAAAATAAACATGGAGATGATTTAAGTAGTTTTAGAAAAACAATCATAGATGCGAATAAAACCAAAAAAATAGTAAAAGGTATGGAAGTAGGGAAAGGAGCTATTCCTGTTAGAGCAATAGTACCAATACAATACAAAGGAAAATGGATAGGAACATTTGAGTATATGGAAGACATAAGGCCATTATTTAAAAACGAAAAAACAGAAAATATGACAGTTGCTTTTTTTGTTGATTCAAAAACAATGAAAGGAGCCCATAGAGAACTTAAAGAGAGTGAAAGATTTGGAGATTTGTATCTAACAACTAGCAATAATGATAAAATTTTAAAAAAGCATAAAAAATTATTTACTCAAATTATAAAAAAAGCATATATTGGCAAAAAAGAAACTTTAAATGAAAATGATGACTATATTACTGCAAGACCATATAAAGATTACTCAGGTAATATTATAGGGGTTATTTTAGTTCATTATGATAAACATGAAGTTATTAAGGCCAAAACTTCTGTTATGAAGAAAACTCTTATGTCTGCAATGGTTGCAATTAGTATTATTTTTATTCTTTTGTTTTTTATTTCCAGATTAATATCAAAACCAATTTTGAATTTAAAAAGCTTTTTTGAAATTGCTTCTAGTGGAAAAGCTGATTTGACATTAAGGTTAAATGAAGTTTCTAATAGTAATAATGAAATAAATGAAGTTTCTATATTTTTTAATAAATTTATTTCTAATTTGCAAAAAATGATAATAGATTTAAACAGTAATGCTAGAAACTTAAATAAATCATCAGATATTTTAAAATCTGAAAGTATTGAAATGAAGGAAGGAAATAAAAATAATAATGAAATAACTAAACAAGTAAAAGATAAATTAGAAAATATAAATAGTAAAAACACAAAAATGACTAAAGAGTTAAATACAGCAACTTCGGATATAAATAATTTAGAAAATAAATTACAAAAAATTAATAGTTCGTTTAAAGAAATTGAGCAAGACTCTAATAATATAAAAGATATGACTTTAAGTGTGTCATCGGCAATAGAAGAAATGAATGCCACAATTAATGAAATATCATCAAATACAGTACAGGCAAGTGCTCTTTCTCAAAAAGCCTCAGAAAACGGAAAAGAAACAACCAAATTAATGAAAGAATTAAATCGTTCTACACAATCAATAACTGATATTGTAACTTTAATTGAAGAAATTGCTAGTCAAACTAATTTACTTGCCTTAAATGCAACTATAGAAGCTGCAAGTGCAGGAGAAGCAGGTAAGGGGTTTGCTGTTGTTGCTAATGAAATTAAAAATCTAGCAAATCAAACAGCAGATGCAACTAAAAAAATATCACAACAGGTTGGTGGGATACAAACTGAAATGGAGAAATCTGTAGAGCATATTATCAATATGTCTGATGATATTGAAAGTGTTAATCATGTTAATATTAATATTGCATCAGCTATAGAGCAACAAAACTCAACTATTGCTGAAATATCAAATAATGTGCAACAAACATTGACAGCAGTTAATAATAGTACTGGTAACATTAAAGAAGTAGCTATCGAAATTGATGATGCCTCTGAAAAGATAGATTATATAACAGAAAATGTAAATAATATTATGCATAAAACTACTGAAATAAATGAAGAGCTTGGTAATTCTATGGATTCGGTTATAGAAGCAAGTAACTTATCTATTAAGTTGTATGAAAAGAGTGAATCTGTTTATGATAAATCTAATGAAACATCAGCTTTATCAGAAAATTTAAATGAAATTGTTAAAAAGTTTAAATTTTAATTATTTTTTAATAACTTTAACTTTAACCTTTTTTTTAGTTTTGGTTTTAACTTTAACGCCTTTGTCATCTTTTTTAATTGTTGTTTTTTTAGTTTTAACTTTAACATTATCATTATCTGTTTTTACAACAACTTTTTTAGTTTTAACAACAGTTTTACCTGCATAAATTGTAGATACTGCAAATAATGCTACTAATCCAATCATAATTGCTTTCATACTTTCCTCCAAAAAATAAATATGAGATAATATCTATACATAAAATTGCTATAAAATCAAATAATTATGAGTTTTTAGAGTAAAAATGAATAAAATTATTAAAACCAGTTGTTATATATCATGTTTATCCCAAAAAATAGATTATATGAATAAGACCAATTTTTTTCTTTTTCTTTATAAGCATAAGAATCTATTTTTGTAGAAAAATGAAAAAATCCTAATATTGGAATATTTATATTAAATAAAAAATTTGCTATATTTGTTTGATTAAATCCAAGGAAATAATCAAGTTTAGATGTTATTTTAATTGGAATATCTAAACTTTTAATTTCATAGTTGTTTAAGTTATATCCAATAATTGAACCTAATAAAATATCATCATCTTTTCTGAAATCTTTAGAACCTTGTAAGCCTAGTTTAAATTCAAATTTATTATCAGAAGAAAGAAATGATATTCCACTTGAGAAAAATAATTCAAAATAGTGTTTTTCTTCTATTTTGGGTTTTGTCAATTCACTGTTAAGTTTACTTTCTAAAAATGGAAGTGGGATTAATATGTTATTCTGATTATTTATTTTAAAGTAATTACTTTTGTAATTAAAAGCATAACTTATTGTGTCATTACTTTCCATAAATTCAGTATTATTTTCATTAGATTGATAGTAATGTAATTCAAATCTATTTTCAATTATATGATATTTAGAACTTCCAATAAGATTAATATTTGAATCTAGTTTTAATAATTCTGTTGGAGTTGTATCAAATCTAGGCTTACTATATACGGAGTCATTGGATACATCATTTTTTATATAGTAGATTCCTAAATTACTATAAAATTCCCATAAAAACCTTTTAGATAAGTCTTCAAATTCAATACTAGGATTAAAAAAAGAGTTTTTCTTTTTAAATTTTTCTTTTTTTAAATAATTTTTAAATATGTTTTTTATTCTACCATAATACTTCTTCTTTTTAATAAAAAATTCATCTTTAAAAAATCCATCACCACCATTTACAATAAATTCAGTTGTTACTACTTTGTATTTTTTTTTATCAATAATATTACGGCCATTAATTTTAATATTTTTGCCAAAATTTATATTTGTAAAAAGGAGTTTATTTTTATTTTTTTTTAAGAATTTTTTTAGTAATTTTCCTTTTATTCTGAAACTTGCGATTTTATTGTTATAAGTGATCGATTTTTCTATAGTATCGTATGTGAGTTTATTTATAGGGAAAGGTTTATTATTGAAATTACCTTCATTAATCATAGCTATTTCACTGTTTGTTTTCATAATCATTAATTTTAAAATAAAACTATAAAATGTTTTAAAAGAAAGAGATTTTATCTTCATATTATTTATAGGTAAATCATATTTTTTAAAATACTGTTTTCTATAGTTTTCTAAGATTTTTTTAAAAATAATGGAAACTTTTGATTTGTATTTAAATTTCTTGTTTAAATTTTCAATATTTTTTATTTGAAATTTATTATTTATCTTTTTGATTTTTAATAGTAATAAATTAGGGGTATATCTATCAGGATTTGCTCCTATTATATAGATGTCATTATTATATCTTCTTATTAACCTTGTGTTTTCAGCATTACTAATTATTAAATCTATATTTTTTAATTTTTCAGATAAATTCATTGTTTTTTTAGGAGAAGTCTCCTTGTCTTCTACCTGAGCTAAAAGAATAATTACATCAACGCCCTTTTTTTCTTTTAAATATTTTGCTAGTTTATTAGTTTGCTTTATTTCTGGTAAAATATTCATATTTTTAATAGATTTATAAAATGCTTTTTTCATAATAGTATGTGAAACGACTGAAATTATTCCAATTTTTACATTATTTATTTTAAGAATTCTGTATTTTCTGTTTTTAGTTAATTTACAAAGTGGTAAATTTTGAGAATTAGTGCAATTCATATTTGATGATAAAAACGGAAGGCTCATAATTTTTTTATTTTGAGATAGTTTTTTCATTATATTATAGGGAGTATAAAAATCCTTTTTTCCTATATTTATTATGTCAAAATTATTTTCTTTAAGTAATGAATATACAAAATCTATGCCTTTAGGTTGTTGTAATAAAAACTTAATTGAAATACTTGGCCAAAAACTTGCTCCGTTATTTAGAGTAATAGGTTTTTCCCAGTTATTAATTAGAGGTAATATATTTTGGTAATATTTTATTTTTCCGAGTAGGTTATAGTAGCTATTTTTTTGAGTTTTATCTATGTTTATAAAACGGCCTTCAAAATCGGATATATATATAATGGGTATATTTATTATTTTTTCTTTTTCTCCCCTAGCTTGAGTTGTTATTCCCGTAGAATAAGGTATCGCCTTATCCATACTATGATCAGGAGATTTAGAAATTTGATGTGTTACATCACTATTGGGTAAAGCCCAAACTATAATATTTAATAAAAACAAACTGATTACTAGTTTTATCATAAAAACCTCTTTAAATTTTATATCTTTTAATGTATATTTCAAGTAAAAATAATAGTATTAATAACAATAACATATAAACATTATCCCAAATAGGAACATATTTTTTTTCTGTAATTTCTGAGATTAATTTTTTAATTTTAATTTTACTTGCACTTTCATCATAACTTAGTATTTTAATATTCTGATATTTTGATATTTCTGATAAAAACTTTTTATTAATTTGTGGATTGTCAAATTCTTTGGATTTATCTTTAACAATAAACATACTGTAACTATTTTCTAACAACTTGCCTTTTAGATAAGTTTTAAATTCTATTTTATATCTTCCATTTTTCTTAATTTTTTCTAATATTTGGGCTGTTCCAGAATTGTCTAGTTTTACTTCTTTTTTTATTAAAAACTTGTCATTGTCAATATTTGTTATTTGATAATATAGTTTATTATTTTTTAATGGATTATAGTGGTAGTCATATGCTTTAATTAAAATGGATAAAGTTTCCTTTTTAGAAATGATGTTAGCATCAAATGACACTTTGATTAATTTCATATCAGGGTCTTTAATTAACCATTTTATTGCTTTATCCCAAAAATAACTATATATTTGCTTATGGGTAATATCTATTAATTTATGAAAATTCCAAGTCCATTGGCTATCTGTTGTAATTGCCATTGTTCTTCCGTTTCCTGATTGTATAGTTGCTATTAAGGGATAAGTTTTATTGTTACATACTTTATCTGTTTTAGCAATTAAAGTTGCTGTTGGTTTTAATGTCGTTTTATTGAAACCCTCTGATAATGGTAAGCCTGCTAAAGCAGATTTTTGTTTTTTATAGTTGTTTGCAAACTTAAAGAATGGAGAGTCTAAACCATTTTTAGTTATTTTATAATGTGTATTTTTATAACAAATACTATCTTTTGCTGATTTTGAGCTTAAATTAACGGGTAAAATATCTTCTATTGGAGTGCCTTTATAGCCTCCTGCAGTAAAGGAATTTAGGCCTCCTATCATAACAAGTCCACCACCTCTTTTAGTAACAAAATCTTTAATATTTTGTAGATATGGTGATATTCCATAGGGAGCGTAATTAAAATTTTGTAAAATAATTAAATCAAAACTATTTAATCTATCATAAAATAATTCGTGTGCAGGAAAGGGTATAAGAGATAGTTCTCTTTCAGGTACTAAATATACATCATTAGTTGTTCTTAAAATAAAAAATGATACCAAATCAACATCTGGATGATTTTTTAATAATTGCCTCATAAATCTAACATCCCAACTAGGTTTTCCAACAACTTGTACAACTCTTATTTTATCTCTTATTACATTAATTATAAAATCTTTTTTATTATTAATTAGTAACTCTTCATTCTTTTCAGGTGGAATAATTACCGTGTATATGTATGTTCCCACATTTTTAGGTTTAAATTTAAATGAAATTTTAATGTTTTTATTATCACTTAAAGAAACAGTTTTTCTATCAATAATTTCTTTATTTCTATACAGAAATACTTTTTTATTTATATTTTTATATCCAATAGATGATATTTCTAAGTCTATTGAAGTTGTATTTTGTACAAAAGCATAGCTATCATATTGTATTTTTTTAATGAAGATATCTTTTGTAGTCTTAATTTGTGGTAATATTAAGTTTAAGGGAATTTTATTTTTTATTAATTTTCTTATTATACCCGTTGAGCTTGTTAATTTTTCATCTGTATCAATAAAATCAGATGCTATTATTATTGAGGATATTTCATTTATTGTATGATTTTGTAAAAATTTATTTAATGAATATCTTATTCTTGTTTCATCATCTATTGGAGTAATCTTATGTTTATTATCAATTGCTTTAAGAGTTGTTCCAATACTATAAAAGATTGTATTGTATTCTTTTCTTAATTTATCAATTATAATTTTATTATTTTTAAAAAAATAATTTAAATTTTGAAACCTATTATTTTCTGTATTTTTCAGAGGGAGGGTTAATGATTTAGAGGTATCTTTAAAGAAAAATATTGATTTTTTACCTTTATTAAATTTAACATACTCTAAAGATGGTTCTAAAAAAATAAAAAGCATTAATAGTAACAGTAGTGATCTAATGGACAATAATAAAATTCTTTTTTTAGGTAGTTTTAGATAACTATATATACTAAAAATAATAATACCCAAAAATCCAATATATATAAAAATATTTATTGGAGATAAATTTAAATTTAAAAATGTAAATTTATTATATGCAAATTCACTTAATATTTTACTATTCATCGTCTATTCTTCAATAAATAATCTACATGAACTTGGTCTGCCTTGTAAGCTAAACAAGTTGCATACATAATTATATTAACCCCTGTTCTGTAGGCCATTTCCCTTGTTTTATTTCCTTCAGGAACCGAGTATTTCCAGTTACTAAAATCATCTACTGTGAGTGCTCCTATTATATCATTCTTGGAATATAATATTTCTATTCTGTTGTCTTCTTCTATTATATAAAAATTTGAGCTTATATTTAATCTTCCATATGGTTTATCAAGCAAGTTAAATGTTCTGTAAATAACATGATCTTTAGGAGCTATTTTTAATTTCTTTTTAGGATATAAGCTCTCAATTAAATTTTCTATAGATTTATTAAATGTTCCACTTGCTTCATCACTTGCAGAGTCAATAAAGAGCAAACCCCCAAAAGTTAAATAATTTTTTAAATTTTTAATTTCTGTTTTTGATAGTGAAAATTTTTTATCACCTGTTAAAAATAAAAGAGGATGTTTAAACAGTTTCTTTTTATTTTTTAAATCTATATCAATAATATCAAAAGAAACTTCAATACTTGTTCTTTTAGAAACTTCCCAAAGCATTTTTTTTAAACCACTGTTTCTAAAGTTGTAATTTCCAGAATATTTTAAAATCCCAATTTCTAGAAATGATGATTTTCCTATTGCTTTTAGTGATTGTGAAAAAAATGGAATTGATAAAATAGATAAAATAAATTGTTTTCTATTCACTTTTATGATTCACTGTTTTCATTTAATTGTTTGTTTGATTCAGAGGTTGCCAATACTTTTTTTTCTTCACTTTCTTCTTTTTTATCATCATCGGTAACACCTTTTTTAAATTCTTTTATACCTTTACCAAAACCACCCATTAATTTAGGGATTTTACTTCCTCCAAAAATAACTAAAACGATAAATAGAACTATTAGTAATTCTGGTGTTGAGGGCATTGCAAGTAATATATTTTGATTCATATTTACCTCAAAAATAAAATATTCGAAATTATATTATATTTATTATTAAATTACAAGAAAGAACTACTGTTCAATATAATCTTCTTCTACTAGTTTGTCTAAAATAGCATAGGTTTCTTCTTCTGATAGTTCTGTATTTTCTATAATTTCAGATATAGAACTGAAGTTATGAACAAGTTGTAAAACTTTGAGTTCATTTTTATTTAGCTCATCAAGAGGACTAAAAAGTGGCAACGGAAGAATATATTCATCATCCAAAGGAAATTTTTCTTTTAACTCGTCTATATTTATTTCTGTTTTATTTTCTTCTTCAACTAAGTCACTACTTACTGCATTTGAATTTTCTTCACTAAGTTTATTAGGTAAACTATCATGTTCTGAAATAATTTCCTTAGGCACATCATCTAAATCATCAAGAGCAAAATCATTATCGTCATCGTCTAAATCATCAAGGTTGAAGTCATCATTTTTAGGCTTTGCTGTTTTTTGAGCATCGTCATCTAAATCATCAAGAGCAAAATCATTATCGTCATCGTCTAAATCATCAAGGTTGAAGTCATCATTTTTAGGCTTTGCTGTTTTTTGAGCATCGTCATCTAAATCATCAAGAGCAAAATCATCATCGTCATCTTCTAAATCATCAAGGTTGAAGTCATCATTTTTAGGCTTTGCTGTTTCTTGAGCATCGTCATCTAAATCATCAAGAGCAAAATCATCATCGTCATCTTCTAAATCATCAAGGTTGAAGTCATCATTTTTAGGCTTTGCTGTTTCTTGAGCATCGTCATCTAAGTCATCAAGAGCAAAATCATCATCTTCTAAATCATCAAGAGCGAAGATATCATCTTCAGCATCTATGTTTTCATCGTTAAAGTCGTCTAAGCTAAGAATGTCCTCCGAATCGTCAACATTAACACTTATTTCATCAAAACTATCTAGCATTAAATCATCGTCATCTTCTTCTAATTCAAAGTCTAGGTCATCTAAACCAACTTCATCTTCGTACTTTGCAGCTTCAAGGAGGAATGCATCTAAACTAATATTTAATCTATTTCCAAAATCACTAGGATCTTTTTGTTCAAATTCAAAAAAACCAGAATCAAGCTTTATGAGCTTGATAAGTATTTTCTTAGGTTCTGCATTACTACTAGTCATAATAATATCTTTAAAGATTCCTTGAACTAATTGTATTTCAGCAGAAATAGAACCTGAAGTTATTCTTAAAACTCCTGTTTTTTTACTAGTTGCAAGTAATTGTAATACTTCTGGAATTGGAATATCCTCAATTGAGCCTGATACTGCATTTGTTCCAATTTTAGCCGCATCTTCCATATTTTGTCCAGTGTCATCACTATCTATAAACTTGGCAATAGATGTTCCAATTAATATTCTATCATTAAGCTTAAGCTTAATTTTTTTTATTCTATTACCGTTTACAAAGGTTCCATTGGTAGAGCCCATGTCTTCAAGTATTATATCACTTCCTGATATACTTATTTTTGCATGTTTTCTTGATACCATATCTTCAGAGAGAACCATTTCTAAATCACTGTGACGCCCAATAACAATTACATTTTTGTCTAATGGAAATTCACCACCTTTATATTTACCCGAAATAAACTTAAACATTAAAGCCATTACTACCTCTAAAATAATAAAATAGACAAGATAAAGCCCATAAAATAAAATAAAGGATATATTATTTATGATTATTAATCAAGTTTTTAGTGTGTTATATGAAAATCATAATAAAAAACATTGAAAAATTATGCTTTAATTGATATTATTTCTTTTTTTAGGAGTAGGTTTTGTCGAATTTAACAAAAAGAATACTTTCGGCCATTGTTGGCCTAGCATTTGTTGTGGCAGTTTTAGTTTATGGTGAAGCATGGTTATGGAAACTTTTAATTTTACATTTAACGATGCTTGGATTAAATGAATTTTTTAAAAATATGGTTACAAATAGGTATCCTAAATACAGTGATTTAAAGTGGATTTCCATTTTTCTAGGAGGTTCAATCGCTTCTGTAATATTGTTTTATCCGAAATTTTTAGTAATCCTACCTACTGTTTTTCTTTTGGTTGTGGCTTTATACTTTTTGTTCAATTTTAAAGATATGGAAACAGTTATTGAAAGAATGGGGTATTTAGTTTTAGGAATTATTTATATCGCATTTACTTTGCCATACATTGGGGTTATTGTTGATTTTCCTATAAGTTCTATTAATGGTAAATATTTATTAATTTTAGTTTTTGCAATAACATGGGGTAATGATACTTTTGCTTATACTTTTGGTAGGCTTTTTGGTAAACACAAGCTATATGAGAAAATGTCTCCAAATAAAACAATTGAGGGGGCTATTGGTGGTTTGTTAGGTGGAACAGGCCTTGCAATTTTAGTTAAAATATTCTTGTTAAAGGATTTATCTTATTCTGATATTTTACTAGTTGCTCTTTTTGCTGGTGCTTTTGGACAAATGGGAGATTTAGTTGAATCCATGTTTAAAAGATACTTTAAAATTAAAGATTCGGGAATGTTTTTACCTGGACATGGAGGAGTTTTAGATAGATTTGATGCAGTAATGTTTAATGCTCCTGTTATTTATTTTTATTTTTTACTTACTAAAGGTGGATTATTTTAAGAGTTTTTTCTTTTCTTCTTGAGTATTTATATTTTTAAATTCACTTGTAAAGTGGTTATCGATTATATTCAACTCTAATTCTTTAAATGCATTTTTAATTCCATATCTGTTATTAACAATAGAATTTATTAAAAAGTTAAATGATTTAGGTTCATAAATACCTAAAAGTGGCTCAAATTTATACTCCGAGCTAAAAAATGTTCCAAATTTCAAGAAATTTCTATTTTTTATTAACTCATTAAGCATTTTTTCATTTACTAATGGAATATCACAAGCGATAACCAAAAAAGCATTCTTTTTATTATTAAAAAATGCACTTGTTATTCCACCAATAGGACCAATTTCTTGGATTTTATCTTTTATTAAATTAAACTTGTTGTATTCTGGTAAAACGGCTTGTGAAGGGTTTACTGATACAAAAATATTGTTAACAAATGGAGATAATAAATTATATAAAAAATCAACTTGAATTTTACCATTATAATCAATCAATCCTTTATCTTCTCCCATTCTTGAACTCTTTCCTCCAACTAAAATAAGGGCATCTAATTTAGTTTTTTTTGAATTAATATTAGTTACTATATCATCATAAATTGCATCAATATCATTTCTATTAAAGGTCTTTATATCTTTTAACTTTTTTTCATTATTTACTATCACTCCAAGAAGGTTTTTGTATTTATTTAACTTAAAATCAAGGTTTTTCACTTTCTCATAATCAGAAATTAAATATTTAGCAATATTTTCATCTTTGTATCCTTCAATTATCACTATATCATATAACAATAATTCTTGCTTAAAAATGGAATAATTTAATGGCTTTTTTGATAAATAAGCTCTTTCTTTAGGGCTAGAAATATAGGCAGAATCAGCTCCTGCGTGATAAATCCTATAAGTGTCTTTCCCCTCTTTATCCATCTGAAAACCATGAATATCATTTTTAATAAATGCAATGCTATAGGTTTTTGACAATCTTTTCATTAATTTTTCAATTAAAGTAGTTTTACCACTACCTGAATACCCCGAAAATGCTATTTCAAAGGGATGAAATTTATGATTCATGAGTTTTTCCTTTGATTTTTATAATTTAATAACCGTTATTTAAATCCTGTAGTTTTTTAAATAGGGCATTAATCAGCTCTTGAGTTCCTTCTTGTAGTGGTGCAGATATAAAAAATAAATTATCAGTATATGGTTTGAATAATTTTCTGAGTTCATCATAGGCGCTATCATCTTCTATCATATCAATTTTTGATATTGCAATAAAATATGGCCTTTCACCCATTTCGTCTTTATATTTTAACAATTCATTATTTATTTTTTTATATCTGTTTAAAAGCTCTTCATGAGCAACATGAATATCATATTCTATAAGGTGTAAAAAGATTTTGGTTCTTTCTATATGTTTTAAGAATTTTATTCCTAAACCCTTTCCTTGATGAGCACCTTCTATTATTCCTGGAATATCAGCAATAACAAAAGTTGTCCAATTATCCATACTCACAACTCCTAAATGAGGAGTTAATGTTGTAAATGGATAATCTGCTATTTCAGGTTTTGCATTTGATACAACAGAAATTAAAGTTGATTTTCCAGCACTAGGATAACCAACTAATCCAACATCTGCAACAGATTTTAATTCAAGCTTAAGCTCTTTCGTTTCTCCTTCTATTCCTGATTGAGAATATTTTGGAGCTTGATTTATTGAATTTTTAAAGTGCCAATTACCTAAACCACCCTTTCCACCTTTTAATATCAAAACTTTTTTATCTGGCTCTAGTAAGTCCATAATAATTTCATTTGTTTCAGCGTCTCTTATGATAGTTCCAAGAGGAAGTTTTATAACTACATCTTCCCCCCTTGCTCCAGTTCTTCTGTTACCCTGACCTGGTCTACCATTTTTAGATTTATAGACTCTTCTACCTTTTAGGTGATATAAGGTATTATAAGATGTTGTGCCAATAAAGTAAACACTACCACCATCTCCACCATCTCCACCATCTGGGCCACCTCTAGGAACAAACTTTTCTCTTCTGAAACTGCTTGAACCGGTGCCACCATTACCAGAAATGATGGTAATTTTTACCTCATCAATAAATTTCATTATTATCTTTCAGCATAAACTGATATCCTCTGTCTACCATTATGTACTTCAAACTTTACATAACCATCTAATAATGAGAATAAAGTATAATCTTTACCTGTTCCTACATTATTTCCAGCATGGAAAGTTGAACCAACTTGGCGAACTAGAATATTTCCAGCACTTACATATTCACCACTGTATTTCTTTACTCCTCTGTATTGAGGATTACTATCTCGACCGTTCCTTGATGAACCCTGTCCTTTTTTGTGAGCCATAACTACTCCTTACTTATTAATTTGTTCAACTTTAAGTTCTGTAAAAGAATGACGGTATCCAACTCTTCTCATATACCCTTTTCTTCTTTTAGAACGCCAAATTTTAATTTTAGGACCTCTAAAGTGTTTTACAACTGTCAACTTAACTGAAGCACCCTCAACAACTGGTTGTCCGACTTTAATATCGTCACCATCACTGATAAGAAGCACCTCGTTCAGGTCGAAAGTTTCACCTTCGTTCTTGCCTTTTAAATGGTCTACCTGGAATAGATCCCCTTCTTTTACTTTGTACTGCTTTCCAGCAGTTTTTACAATTGCATACATTTATACACTCCAACAACAAAATAGGACAAAATTATACATAAATCAATGTTTTTAGTCAAGTGATTTTTTCTCATTGTAGTAGCAAAGTAGTAATGTCCTATTTGGGCAAAGTAGAAATGTCCTATTTTATGCTATACTCTTAAGAAGATTTTCTTGATTTTTTTAGGAGTTTAAATGGAAAAGGAAGTAGTTTTTATGTTCTAGAATATTATTTATTAGCTCATAAAAATTATTATTGTTTTGTGAGTCTTTAAATTTAGACCTTTCTAAAAAAAATCACTTAAAGATAAATTAATACTCATTTAAAACCTCATAAAGTATCGATGGTACAATAAGGTAAATGAAAATTACAACTATTAGATATCTTTCTTTAGTTTTAGCTAGAATTTATTCTTGAAATACGGGTAATTAAAGGTTCTGTCTAGATTTAAGTAAATATTTGATTTATTTGTAATAAAACGATAATATAGCTTTGTTACTTTTTATTTACATGGAGGTTCTTGGGAATTTTCGATTCTAAAGTTTGTCCAATAACAGGATTAAAACTAGATACAAGGAGTGAATGGCAAATAAAACACCTAGAATATACTTGTAAAATTGGAGTACTTGCAGAAAGTATTATTATTGTTGAACCAGCAGGCAATTCAGTACTAGAAACATTTAATTTATTTTGGAAATCAATTATAGTAATAATGGATACATTTCGTGAAACAGAAAACTTTATATTGATTGATAATTATAAAAATTTTAATAGAGCATCTCATAAGGCAAGAAAGGCTTATGTAAAAAATTTAAATAAAAATAAAAAAATTGCAATGGTAGTATACATAAATCTACCGAGAGCCTTACATGTTTTGGTAAATGTTGGAATCACACTAAATTATACTAAATATCCTGTAAAAATAACTAAGACCTATACAGAGGCGATAACGGAATCAATAATCCAATTTGAAAGATTAAATTTAAAACCTAAAACATTACAAAATTTTCATATAAAAAAAGAAAAAATTGAAAGAAAGTTGAAAGAAGACTTAATTGGAATTGATTTACAAGAAATAATAGGAAATCCAAGGATTATTGGATATATCAAAAGATTTAATGAATATTTAAGAAATATAAAATGGACAGAATATGATGAATCATTGCACTTAATTCCCGGTCTTGCAGAAAGCCATCCTTTAAATACACTAATAGAAACATTGTCTATGATAAAATTTGATATTACCCAACTAATAAAGGATTTTACTAATCAAGAAAAGAAATTAATAAACACACAAGTGGAGTTAAAAAAATTAAATAAAAACCTAGAAAACATAATAAAAATAAGAACAGATGAACTGTTAGATGCCAATGAAAAGTTACGAAAACTCAATAAAGAATTAAAAAAAGCTAAAGAAGAAGCAGAGCAAGCGAATAAAGGGAAAGCAATATTTTTGGCAAGTGTTTCTCATGAATTAAAAGTAAGCCAAAAAGCTATTTCTGAAATAACACCATTATTCGAGAAAAAAAATATTAAAATAATCTTAAATAATAAGCTAGAAAATACAATTTTTACATTTGATTCTTTCCGAATACTGCAAGTTTTCATAAATATTTTATCAAATGCAATAAAATTTACTCCAAATAATAAAAAAATTTACATTACACTAACAGAAGATAATGAAAATCTAATATGTTCTATCAAAGATGAAGGAATTGGCTTAGAAGAAGCAGAGCTGGTATCAATTTTTGAAATTTTTAAAATGGGAAAACAATCAAATTATTCTTCAGGTACAGGTTTAGGACTTGCAATCTCTAAAAAGATAATCAATACTCATAAAGGAAAAATTTGGGCAGAAAACGGTAAAGATAATGGGGCAATTTTTTATTTTACAATTAATAAATATTTAAATAAAAAACAACTTAGCCGAATACAGTAAAAATAGCGGAAGATTCTTTATCTAAAAATTCTTTAAGGCCTAACAATGCTTCTAAGTCTATATCTACTAGCCCTGTAATATCCATTAACGCTTCATAAAAACTTGCTTGATTTAAAACTTCAAATCGATTTTTATAAAACAAAAAGGATACTTTATCAGCAAAAAAGATAATTCTTTCTTGCTTTGTTTCTAATTTCTTTAAACCACCCTCTAAATGTGCAATACTCATATAGATATCTTTACTAAAATTCCATTCTTTTAATACAATTGAAGAAATTTTATACTTAAAGGAATTTATTAACCTATAAATAAAAGTATCATCAGGAACAGGAGCACCTTCATTTATTTTAAGGTAATCATCTAGTATGGCAAGAACGATAAACTCTCCAATTCCTTTTAACAGAGATGTTGTATAAATAGCTTCCAAATCAATTTCATTATCCTTTAGAAGTTTTATTATTTCTTGAGATGTAAGAGCAGTATACACCGAATATTTCCAACTTTCTAAGACAAGCTCTTTTCCTTTTTGGGTATTAAAAACAATTTTATCAAAAGCTAACACCATTACAATTTCTTTTAGTTTCTTCAAACCAAGCCTAGTTATTGCCATTTCTATAGAAGTTATTTCATAATTTCCTCTATAAAAAGAAGAATTTGCCAATTTCATTATTTTGGCAGCAATAAAAGGCTCTAATTTAACAAGAGCAGCATAGTCATCAAATGGAGCATCTTTATTGCTAAGTAGTTCAATCAATTTTGTTGTTGTTGTTGATAATTTAGGTATTTCAAGCTCTCTTTTTATTAATTTATCTATTATGTAATAAAGAAAATCAGAATTTCCTTTATATGGGTCTTCTATTGTTTCAAGAGATTGAATCAAAGATTTTGTACTTTCTAATGGAAGAATAAAGCTTTTAAAAACTTTATTTATTATTTCAACATCTTTTTCAATAGCTCCTTTTATCATTTTATTATTTTTATCATAAAAAATATCCATATCTTCCTCTTCAGCAACTTATTCTATTATACGGTATAAATATATTTTATGTAAAGTTTTATTACAAATCTTGCAAGTAAAGTGTTAATTTAGTATAATAGATTTTTATTTTTGTGTGGTATGAAAACAAAACGAATTAAAATAATATCCAAATCACCATCTCCTCCTTGGAATGATTCTGCAAAAAACATTATAAAAGCAATTTTAGAAAATATTGAAAACTTTGATATTGAATACTACTCTGATGGAAAAACTAGATTTTCTGCCAATCATATAGAAAATAAAATATATAATGAAAACACTTCTTACTCTTTGTCCCTATCTCAGCAACTTTCAGTATTTTTAAATTTACTAAAGCCTGATTATAAAAACTCAATTTATCATTATTTTTTCTCTCCAAATATAAAAACCTCCTTTGCAACATCATTTATTCAAAAACTGAAATATCAACCCTCAATACAAACAGTTTTATCACTTCCTAAAACATTTGATAATCCAGGGTTACTTTTTTTTGGAAATCAAATAGTTACAATGAGTGATACGGCTAAATTAAAGTTAAATAAACTTGGTTTTGAAAATATAACAAGAATCTATCCCGGTATAGATATTGAAAGCTTTAACAAAGATGAAATACTATACGAAAGAAATAAATTTGGAATAAATAATGAAACCCTAACCATTCTTTATGCTGGCGACTATAACGATTCACTTTATTCGTTTTTAGAATTTATAAAAGAACAAGAAACTAAGAATAAAAAATACAAATTTATATTTGCAATAAGAGAAAAGAGTGAAAATGATAAAAAAGAGCTGTATAATTTAAAAATAAGAATAAAGCAACTTGGAATATCAAGGTCTTTTTTAAAATTATATCAAGAATTAAAAGATTTTAAAAAACTTTTATTAGCAAGCGATATACTTATTATGACTCAAACAGATTTATATGCAAAAATGGATATTCCTCTTGTTGTATTAGAAGCTATGGCTTATAAAAAAAGCATTATCCTTTTTGACAATCCATTTTTTAGAGAAATAAATAAAGATGATAATATTTTCATTGCCAAAAGCTTTCAAGAGTTATCAGTAATACTAAATAATGTTGAAAAATTATCAATCAGAACAGAAACAGGACTTAAAAATTTAAGTATTGTAAAAAAATATTTTACAAATAAAATTATGGTAGAAAATTATGAAAAACTTTATCAAAAATTACTATAAAAACAAAGAAGTATCGCATATAGAAAATCAAGACTATTACGATTCATTTGCCCAAACATACGAAAATAAAAGAGGGCAAGGATATCACCAAATGATTGATGATTTAGAAATATCCATTTTAGAAAATTATTTACATAAAACAGATAAAGTTCTTGAATTAGGCTGTGGTACAGGCTTAATATTAAAAGAAATAGATAAAAAGGTGAGTAAAGCAATAGGTGTTGACTTATCTGAAAAAATGCTAGAAAAAGCTAAAAATAGAGGATTAGAAGTTTATCAAGCAGAGGCTTCTAACATGCCTTTTGAAGACAATACATTCGACTTAGTATACTCCTATAAGGTATTAGCCCATATTGAAGCTATCGAAAAGACTTTGCATGAAATAAAAAGAGTATTAAAGCCTAATGGAATAGCTGTTTTAGAATTTTACAACAGAAATTCAATAAGAACTTTGGTAAAAAAAATAAAACCCTCAAACATAATATCAAAAAATATTACCGATAACTCTGTTTATACTAGATATGATACGCTAAAAGAAATTAAATGTTTTTTCCCAAGAGCATTTAATGTAAAAGCAATAAAAGGCATTAGAATTGTTAGTCCTGCATTTTTTATTTATGATTTACCAGTTATAAAAGATATATTTTATAAATCAGAAAACCTACTAAAGGATACACCACTTGCACAATTTGCAGGTTTTTTAATTATTGTTGTTGAAAATAATAAATAATTTTTAGACATTAGGCTAAAAATTCCATGTAAAATAAGAAAGCGTTGCTTTCTCTAGTTGAAATGGCATAAAAGAACAAAAAAAGATAAAAAAGTTTGTTAAAATTATCCTCAAATGATATATTTACTTGTATTTTTAGGATTTGAAATGGACAATCAATTACTACAAGAAGTTTTAAGCAAAAACACAACAGATAGAGATATTTTTCATGATTTAATGCAGTACAGAGTTAGAGAAATATTATTAATATCAACTGTTTACGATGCATACATAATAGAACAAGAAGGAAAGTTATCAGAATTAATTTTTAGAGAGTTTTATCAATTGAATATATCAAATGCTCCCAGAATCACATCTGTTCCGTCTTATGAAAAGGCAGAGGCCAAAATAAAAAAAAGAAGTTATGATTTAGTTATCATTATGATGGGAGTAGATAAAAAATCTCCCTTTGAAATATCTAAAAAAATCAAAGAATTAAAAAAGAGAATGCCTATATTATTGCTCCTAAATAACAATAGTGATATAAAATATCTTGCCAAGCATGAAGACAAATTAAAATATATAGAGAAATTGTTTGTTTGGAATGGAGACAGTAAAATATTTTTGGCAATGATAAAATACATTGAAGATAAAATTAATGTAAAAAAGGATACTAAAAAAGGTATGGTAAGAGTTATTTTACTTGTAGAAGACTCTATTAGATACTATTCTAGATATTTACCAATAATTTATACTGTTGTTATGAAACAAATACAAAATTTAATTGAAGAAGAAAGTGATGAATTTAGCAAAATGCTTAGAATGAGAGCTAGACCTAAAATATTAACTGTTTCTAACTACGATGATGCAGTGAAAATGTATCAAAAATACAAAGATTATTTATTGTGCGTAATCAGTGATGTTAAATATAAAAAAAATGGCATTATAGATGAAAAAGCAGGAATTAAATTTATAAAATATGTAAAAAAAAGAACTCCAACTATTCCAACATTACTTCAATCATCAAATATTTTTAATGCTCCTAAAGCATTTGAAAATGAAAGTAGTTTCTTGTACAAAAATTCAGAATCTTTACATCAAGAATTAAAAAAATACTTTGTTGATAATTTAGGATTTGGAAACTTTATATTTAGAAATAAAGAGGGTGAAGAAATTGGATCTGCTCATACAATAGAAGAATTTGAAGAGTTACTAGAAACACTACCTAATGAATCAATAAAGTATCATGCTTATAAAAATCATTTTTCTGCTTGGCTTATTGCAAGAGGACATATTAAAGTTGCTCAAAAACTAAGGTCACAAAATGCAAATTCATTTGGTTCTATAAAAAAACTAAGAGCATCAATACTTTTACCCTTAAAAAAGATTATTTATGAAAGTAAAAAAGGTGAAATTATTGAATTTGAAAACTCTCGTTACCGAGAAGATAGCTACATAACAAGACTTGCTCCAGGCTCACTTGGTGGAAAGGGTAGAGGAATGGCATTTTCTAGCTCAATGGTTGAAAATATTAATTTTTCAGAGTTAATACCAAATATTTCAATAAAAATTCCCAAAACAGCAATAATTGGAACTCATGAATTTGAACAATTTATAGAAAACAATAAGTTTTTAGACGAAACAATATATTTTGAAAAAGATTACTTAAGAACTAAAAATAATTTCTTAAAAGCAAAACTAACAAATAAGTTAATAGATAAATTAAAAAAATACCTAAAGGATATAAATCGCCCTATCGCTGTTAGATCCTCGGGATTATTTGAAGACTCTTTACTTCATCCCTTTGCAGGCGTTTACCATACTTACTTATTACCTAATACCCACAAAGATATTAATGTTAGATTAAAACAATTAACAGATGCAATAAAATTAGTTTACTCATCAATATTTACAGAAACAGCAAAAAATTATTTTGAAGCTGTTGATTATAAAATTGAGGAAGAAAAAATGGCTGTAATTATTCAGGAGGTTATTGGTGAAAAATATGATGACTTGTATTATCCCCACATAAGCGGTGTTGCTCAATCTTATAATTACTATCCATTTTCCTATATGAAACCTGATGATGGAATAGTAGTCTTAGCACTTGGATTAGGAAGATATGTTGTAGAAGGCGAAAAAACATTTAGATTTTGCCCTAAATATCCAAAACTTGAAATATTATCAACAAAAGACCAATTTACAGCCAGTCAAACGGATTTTTATGCAATAGATTTAACAAAAAATGAACCAAATTTATTAAAAGGTGAAGATATCACTCTTGTAAAGAAAACTATTGCAAGAGCAGAGGCAGACAAGGTATTAAATGACCTTGCATCAACTTATGATATAAAAAATGGAAGAGTTGTTCCAGGTACTTATACCCAAGGGCCACGAGTTATAAATTTTGCAAATACGATAAAATATAATAAATATCCTATTGCAAAGACGGTTAGTTTAATTTTAGAGTTATTTAAAACAGCAATGGGTTCTCCTGTTGAAATAGAATTTGCTATAAACCTAAAGCCAAATAAAGAAAACAAGGCAACATTTTACATACTGCAAATAAAACCACTAATTAAAGGAGAGCATATTTTTGATATAAAAATGGATGAAATAAAAAAGGAAAATCTAGTTTTATATACAGAGTATTGTTTAGGTAATGGGTTAATTGATAGCATAGAAGACATTATTATTGTTGATCACGATAAATTTGATAAGTCTAAAACCCTTGACATGGTTAATGAAGTAGAATATTTTAATAATAAGTTTAAAAAATTGGATAAAAAATACATACTTGTAGGGCCTGGCCGTTGGGGCACAAGCGATAGGTGGCTTGGAATTCCTGTTTTATGGACACAAATATCAAATGCAAAAGTAATAGTAGAAACAGACTTAAAAGACTTTTCTCCCGATGCCTCATTAGGTTCTCACTTTTTTCATAATATTGTATCAATGGATGTTGGTTATTTTACAATAAAAAGAGACAGTAAGACAAATTATATTGATTTTGATAAGATTTTAGAAAATTCAGAATTGGTTGAAGAGTTAAAATACTGTAAACACCTTAAGTTTAAAAAACCTATCTCAATAATGATGGATGGAAAGCAGGGCATTTCTTTAATAGAAATACAGAGCAATAAGAAAGAAGATTGTGAAAATTGTTTAGACAATAGCGACTTTATGTTTCATTAATATCTTTTATAGCCTTTTTCTTAAATATTGACTTAAAATCATCTAAATCCTTCTTTTTAAACTCGAATAAAGTAAAAAATAAAATATAAATAAATACTCCACCTACAATTAATGATATTAAACCTTCAATTATATTTAAACGCTCTTTAAATAACTGAAAACTAAAGTGAAAGACTAAAAAGATTAACAAAAAACGAATAAGAGTTTTTATTGGAACAAATGCTTTATATACGTTAAAAACATAGATAGAAGAAAGTAGCCATGCCATAAAAAAAGAAATACTAGTAGCAATTACAGCTCCATATAAGTAATACTTTGAAATAAGAAAATAATTTAATAAAACGTCAATAGGGATAATAATAATTGTTATAAACATTGAAATTTTGGGACTTCCTGATGCTGTAATAATAGTTATATTAATCATAAAAAGAGCTAAAAATAAAACACCTACAACAAGAATAGACAAATAAATAGAATTTTCAACAAAAGTAGAACCATAAATTATTTTTAAAAAAATAGAAGGGTAGGCCGAAATTAAAATAACAAATGGCGCCGCAATTAAAAGACTATACCTCAAGCTTGTTTCAATATATGTTTTTATCAATTTATTATCATTTAATTGAGATAGTTTTGAGATAAAAGGAAAAATAATAAATGTAATTGAAATTACAATTTGATAAGGAATCCTAGATAGGGTAGTAACGGTTAAGTAGTTTCCTCCATTAATTAAAACAGTTTCTTTATTGGATAAAATACCTAGGATCCAGGTATCCAAATTTAATAGTATATAAAAAAATAATTGAGATACGATTATTGGCAAAGAAAACTTTACTAATTCTTTGTATTTTATATCATTTTCTCCATTTGTTTTTTTAGTTATTGATAATAAATATGCCAAAACCGTAATAATAGCAGTAGCAAGAACCCAAGCCCATAAAAGCCCGTAGAGCTTAAAGCCTAAAAACAAAGAAATAGAAACAAGTAAAACCTTTAATGTGCTATAAGTCATATCAAACAGAGCCTGGTTTTTAAATTTCTTTTGACCATTAAAAACACCTATTAAAACAGCATAAACAGAGTAAAACAATACAATTATTATAGCTATTCTAAAATAAGTACTATTTTGGGTATCTTTGGTGATAATTAGAGATATTTTATCAGCAAAAAACTGTAAAAATAGAAATAAAGTAATAGAAATAGAAACAAATAATTTTAATATCTTATTTTTAATACTTTTTATATCTTCAGGCTTAGCTCTTGATATGAAATGAGAGGCTGTTTGGACGCCTCCTTGCACTAAAATCATATTCATAGGTGAAACAACACTGTTTACATAATTAAACATTCCTATTAAAGATTTACTCAAAAGCCTTGCTATTACCATTTGAAAAACATAACCGGTAATCATAAAATATATTTTAGCAACAGGAATGAGTAAAGCATCTTTTTTTATAGCCATTTAAGCTCCATAAATAAATATATTTATTAACATAATTGAAGCTAAATAATCCAATAAGGAGTTTTTTAATAAGTTTTTTATTTTAGAATCTCTTAATTTTGAGACTTTAGGCTTAAAATTCAAGCGAAAATGTTATTTATAACAGTTAAGCGAATAAATAATTACTTTACAACTGATAATCCTATCTCTTTTCTTAACTCTAAATAATCATCACTAACTGAATAATTTAAAATATCTGCAATTTTAGCCTTATAATCAGCTTTTGATAATACACCAACGGTTTCTCTTTTAAACATGTTTTCTAATAATTCCAAATCTTGAGTAAGCAAAAATGCAATTCTATCACTTGTAAATTCAACCGCATTTAACCACTTATTTAAATCTATGCTACCCTTTGCTTTAAAAAAAGCCTCAACTACATCTCTGATACTTTCTAATGTTTCAGGTGAAGTATATTTTTCAAAAAAGTTTGTAATTGCTTGCAACTGTTCTAAATCACCCGATAAACTTAAAGTTGGCTTAACATAGGATAATACTCCTAAAAATATATTTTTAACTACTTGCCCTGGTACAATTTTAGCTAGTAAAAACTCAGGCTTTAAATATGTTAAATTTTTACCTAACAAATATAATAATTCCTTATCTCTGTTGTTATTGTAAACATCAAAACCTATTTGTAATGACATAGACCCATCATTTCTGTTTATAAAATTAACTCCACTTACTCCTTGTTTTAGATATAGGGGATACAACGGCCTGTTTAAAAATACAGAAATTTGTTGATAAACAGTTGAAAATAAATTATTGTTTTTATTCAAATCAAGAATTTCTTTAGGATTAAGCTTATAATCTTTCTCGGATTTAGAGTATAATGTTGCCATTGGTACACTAATTGAATTAAATATATCTGTAATTTGATTTTTTAATCTATGATGAATAATTTTATCCCAATGATAATCAGAAAGAACCATATTAAAGTCTAATCTAGATTTATTTTTAAATTTCTTTAATATTGTTTCTTGTTCTGAGTTTAACTTTCCAAGATATCTTAAATTTCTGGCAACAACATAGGCCGCATCATATTTTTTACTTGCAACAAAGGCATTAAATAATATTTGATAATTATTTACATCTAGTGGATTCGTTTTTATGTTTTTTCTTAATAATTCTATTTGTCTTTTAGGATTTTTATTAAGTTTCATATATACATTTACAATCATAGATCTTAATTTTGTGTTTTTACTATCAATTTTTAAAGCTTGCTCTAAAGCAGTTACTGCTTGCTCTAAATTATTTAATCTAGATGCATAAATATCTGCAATTGTTAACCAATATACCTTATTATTCTTAACGCTATCACTTAATTTAATTTTATCAATATAAAAAGAAATTAATTGAGGCCATAAACCTAATTTTTTTAAATATTTTTCATATCCTGAAATGACTTCTTCATCATCTGGTAGTTCATCGTATAATTCTTTATAAATAAGAATAGTTTGCTTATCATCTTTTAAGTTGTTTTCATAAATACTTAAAAGTTCAAATTTATAATCAATAATTTTATCACTATCTTTTTCTATCTCTATCAATCTTTTTATAATTTGAACAGATTTTTCAAAATTTTTAGAACTCATATACCTATCAAGTAATACAAGTAATTGCTCCTCACTATTTGCTCCTAACTTATATACCTCATTATAATACTTTAATGATTCTTCTGAGTTATTAAATTTTTTCTTATAAATTTCTGCAATTTCTGTATACAAATCAATTAATTCTTGTTTATCATCTATCAAATCAATAATTTCAAGCCTTACTTTAATAGAAGACTCATAATCATCTTCAGTATCCAATAATTTATAATATTCTTTTAAAAAATTAACATCCGCTCTAGATATAGTAAGAGCCTCTTCAAAAAACTTTCTAGCCTTTCTATCTTTTAGTTTTGCAGAAACAGTTGCAATATTAACTAAAACTTCATACCTTTGATCTTCTTCAATTGATTTGAATTGAGTTAATATAAACTGATAAGTTCTTTGAGCTTTTTGATATTCCTCAAGCTCTTTGTATACATTAGCCAAATTCCAAATAGAATCAAAATCTTTTTTATTTAAATCATTAGCTTTTTTATAAAATACTGCAGCATCTTCTTTTTTACCAAGATTATATGAAATTTGAGCAAGTTTAAAGTATAAATCAAAATTCTTTTTTAAAGTTATTGCCTTTCCTATTTCAGAAAGAGTATCCTCAATCATTGAATATAATTCATTTTCAAATACGAATTCTAATATTTTTATTGCTAAATCCGTATCTTTAGGATTATATTTAATAGATTTAATAAAAAACTCTATCGCCTTCTCTGGTTCCATCATTTTTTCTTGATATATTTCACCAATTTCTTTTAATGAGACAGCTTTTTCCCTTGGAGTTCTAAGTTGCTCAATCGATGATATTTTATACTCTAATAATATATCATAATTATCAGATTCTTTGGAAATTATCTCAATATATTTTAAAGCTTTAACCTCTCCTTCTTTATAAGCATCTATAAAAAATTGAAAACTATCTTCTTTGGCATCTAATTGCTTATATAATATCTCTGCTAAGATAAATGATAATTTTCCCTTTTCTGCACCTTCAATATTTTGAACCTTTAATTTTAATAAGTCAGCTTTTTCATCCCACATTTTTTTCATAGTAAAAAGTTTATCTAAAGCTTTAAATGCAGGCTCATCATTAGAATTAAGGTTTAGTGTATTGTAGTAAAAATCAATAGCTCTTGCCTCATCTTTACCACGAGTAAGATAATAGTGTCCTAATTTATTATTTAATTCTATTAATTTTAATTTATTTTCATCAGTTTTTTCTTTTTTAGATAAAATCTCTACTTGTTTTTCAAGAGCTGTTATTTCATTAGGAACTAAAGATAATAATTTTTCATAAATATCATAGGCATCATCATCTTCTTCAAGTTTATAAAATAATATCTCACCTATCTTTAAATATAAATCTTTTTTAATATTTCTATCAACAATATTATCAATGATTCCTTCATAGAATCCAAGAAGCTCTTCATGCATTCCTGTTTCTTCAACCATGTCTTCTAGTTGTTCTTTTATTCTTTTATCTTTTGGATTTTTTTGCAACTCTTTTGATAAACTCATAAAAACTTTATCTTTATTCTGAGTCTTATTTTGATAAATATCAACTAATTTATCTGTATAATATTTTTTAGTTTTAGGATCTAATCTTTCTTCAAGTCTCTTTTCTATTAATTTTGCAAGAACTTGCCATTCTTCTAGGTTTTCAAGTAATTCTTCTAGTTTTGAAAAATGTTCTTTAGACTTTGGTTTATCTTCTTCAACAAGTAATTTATAATAATCAATTACTTTATTCATTTCGCCTAAATTTTCAGCAACCTCTTTCATTTTTAATAAAGAGGCCACTCTAACTCTTTTATTTTTTTCATAAGAAAGAGCTTTTTCACTTATATCTAACCACTCATCGTAAATTTCAGCTTTATACAGTGTATCAGCTAGTGGAGCATAAGGTTTATCAAAGTCAGGATTATTTTCAATAGCAAGCTTTAAAAGCTCAATTTGTCTTTCAATATCATCAGGTTGATTTTTTTCTATAAAAATTGCCCATTCATAGTAAAGCTTTCCAAGAAAAACAAAAACAGACTCCCCATTGTAAAGGGTGGGTACCTCTCCTGTTTCCTCAAGAGCTGTTTGCAAAATACTATTAACTAAATCTACAATTAATTCAAATCCTTCAAGAGCTTCATCGTATAATCTTGATTTTATACATAAATTTTTATATTCAACATACAGGGAAAGATCTTCAGGATTGTTTTCAATTTGTTCTAATAATAATTCTATCTTATTTTCATTCACTTAAACCTCCACATTTAAGTGGAATTATACATACTTTAATGTCAAGAATCAAACATTTATCTCTTTTGTACCTGAAAATAACTTAAAATTAGTAACTATTCAGGTTAATTTTCATTAATTTTAAATATCAAGCAGTCATAACACGGCATTTACATCATCAAAACAAGGCTATTTTCTGTTAAATATGTCAATATTTTTCTAAATTTTAGTTAAATTATAATATTTATATCATGAGCAAATCCCAAGTTCGCGTTACGAATTGCAGAGTTAATAAGATAACTTATTACATTAATTTTTAAGTTTAAAATTTTAAAAATCATTAAAAAACAGAATTAATTTTCCTGAAAGCGAGTTTTTCGATGATTTTTTGTATAAAAAAGCTATGAAAAAACAGTTAAT
>JAMOQH010000158.1 GCA_027064085.1 bacterium
TAAAAAATTTATACATCTCTTACCTCAACAATACTGTTCCTTATCAATTATATAGATTAGAATACTTAAGTAAACTCGAAAATATCATGCGTACACCGTGAAGATGTAGTTGAAAAGGCATTTGGCAACTTAAAAGATAGATTAAGCATGAGAAGAATGTTAGTATCTAATGAGAAAAGTCTTGATGGCAAATTATTTGTACAGTTTATTGCGTTGATATTTCTATCTTATATAAAAAAGCAAATGCAGATTAAAGATTTATATAAAAAATATACTATTATAAGCCTTCTTGATAAGATTGATATTATTGAGTACTTTGAATATCCTGACATAAAGCCTCGTGTTGGAGAGATTTTAGAAAAGCAGAAAGTGATTTATGAAGCAATGGAGTTTGATGTTCCTCGTTAGGTGTGGGAGGGAATCTAGATAATCAAAATCAAGACAAATTAATAAATCTCATTAAATCAGTTATTTGAGATAAAGTTGTTATCTTTATAGCCATTTTTAGGTTTTCAAGAGGTTTTAAGTTATTTTGAGCAATAACAACCTCCTTTATTCCTAATTTTTCGAGCTCTTTTACTCTATTTTCTATAAAAGTAACTCCTCTCACCTCTCCATTTAAACCAACTTCACCTATAAAAGCAACAGAAGAAGGTAAAGCTACATCTAAAAAGTTTGAAATCAACGCCGCCATAACACCTAAATCAACAGCTGTTTCATCTACTTTTAAGCCTCCAACAATGTTTACAAAAACATCACTAGTTGCAAATTTCAAATGTAAATATTTATCAAGAATTGCAAGTAACATACTAATTCTTTTTTGGTCAAAGCCTACTATTGTTCTTTTAGGAATTTGATATTCTGTTTTTATTATTAAAGCTTGAACTTCTATCATTATTGGCCTAGTTCCTTCCATTATTGGAATTAATGCACTTCCCGGCGTTTTTTCTTTACCAAGTGATACAAATAAAAGTGATGGATTTTTTACTTCTTTAAGACCTTTACTCATCATTTCAAAAATACCAATTTCGTTTGTAGCACCGAATCTATTTTTTATGCTCCTTAAAACTCTTAAATATCCGTTTTTATCTCCTTCAAAATATAAAACAGTGTCAACCATATGTTCTAAAACCTTAGGACCTGCAATTGCTCCATCTTTTGTAATATGACCTATCATAATAGTTGTAAAATTATACCTTTTACTGTAATTCATAAATTTAAATGTAATTTCTCTTAGTTGGGTTATAGAACCTGGAGTTGATTTAATTTCTTCTAAATAAATAGTTTGAACAGAATCTACAATTACAATATCAGGTTTTATATCATTTAGAGTTTCTGCAATAACTTCAAATCTATTTTCTATTAAAATATATATGTTTTCGCTATTAATACCAAGCCTTTGAGCCCTCATTTTTAATTGGCTTGCTGATTCTTCTGCTGAAATATACAACACTTTATAGTTTGGAGCTAAATATGATGCCATTTGTAATGTTATTGTTGATTTTCCAATACCAGGAGCACCACCAATTAAAGTTAATGAAGCTTTTACAATTCCGCCACCAAAAACTCTATCTAATTCTTCAATTTGGGTTAAAATCCTATCTTTTTTGGTTGTTTGAATTTCAGAAAGCTTTAATGGAGTATTCTTTTTGGTTTTTTTGCTCTTTATAACACTCCTAAGAGAGTTTGTTTCTTCTTCTATAAAACTGTTCCAGTTTCCACAGTCAGGACATTTCCCTTGCCATTTAGGTGACTCATATCCGCAACCCTGACAGATAAAAACAGACTTTTTTGCCATTATGATACTCCATAAAACACATTATATTGCCATAATTGAGTTATTTTGTCTATTGTATTTTTATAATTAAAAAAAATAAGACAGTTTTGGCTTATTTTTGCACGGAAAACACTGTTTTTAACAGTGGTTGAAGTGCCCTACTAAATCATAAATTATTTAAGCTTTTCTATTCTTTCTATTGGAGATATAATATCTGTTAATCTTACTCCGAATTTTTCGTTTATAACAACAACTTCACCCCTTGCAATTAGTTTATTGTTAATTCTAATATCAAGTGATTCTCCTGCAAGTTTTCCTAACTCAATAACAGAACCCTGACCAAGTTGAAGTAACTCATTAATAACCATTCTTGTTCTACCTAATTCCACTGAAATTTCAACAGGAACATCAAGTAAAAAATCTATACTTCGTTCGGATTGCTTGTTCCCCTCATCTATGCTTTCCTCAGTTACACTTTCTAAATTATCTGTAAATTCATCATTCATAATTACCTCTAATAATCTTCAACACCTTTTAATTCTAACAAATCTTCAGAAATAAATTCATCTACTACTTCAACACCATAATATTTATTGGTTTGAACAGGTTTTACTTTAAATTTTAAAACTCCTTCAACTAGTAAATCTATAGGGTCTGTAATATCTCTATCTAATTGTATTACATCTCCAACTTTTAAATCCTTTACTTCATCAAGGCTTATTTGTGTTCGCCCCACTTCAGCAAGTAAGTTTAATTCTGTATTCATTAATTTGCTTCTTATTCTTTTAATCCATGTTGTATCAATTTCCATATGTTCATTTTGTAATGAAGATTGTAGAAAACCTTTAATTGGCTCTATTGACGAATATGGAATAACTAAACTCACAAATCCTTTTACATTTTCTATTTCTATCTCAAAAACAGAGTTTATTACAACATCACTCGGAGGAACTAAAGTAACAAATCTTGGATTTATTTCTGTTCTTAAATATTCCCATTTAATGCTATAAATTGGATTCCATGATTTTTTTAAATCATCAAACATTAAGTTTATTATTTTAGTAATTAAATTCATTTCTATAGATGAGAAATCACGGCCTTCTATTTTTGTTCTTTCGTTGTGAACTCCACCAAAGTAAAAATTTAAAAGAGCATAAAGTAATCTTGCCTCAATTGAAATTATACCTGCACCTTTAAGAGGATTTAATTTTATTAAATTTAAACACGATGGAATTGGTAAATAATTTAAATATTCTCCAAATTTCATAAGATTTGATGATTCTACTGATACATCAACTAGTTTTCTTAGTGAATTGGATAGTGTAATTCTAAATAATCTGGCAAAACGGTCATTGATAATATCAAGGGCAGGCATTCGTCCCCTGATTATCCTGTCCTGACTTGTTAAGTCAAAAAGTGTTAAGCCCTCTTTAGCTTCAGCATTATCACCCTCAGTATCAACATCACCGTCACTCACGGCGTTTAATAACGCCGATATTTCATCTTGGGATAAGATTTCTTCCATTATTGTACCACAAACTCCTTAAAAAAAACCTTTCTAACTTTTCCTTCGGTAAGAACATTATTTACTTTCTTTTTTATTGTTTTTAATATTAGCCCTTTATTTGCACTACCTGTTGTTTGAATATAAGACAAACCACTTAAATACATTATTATAACAGAACGAATCTGAGCTTCCCTTTTAGTTAAAGCCTCTTTAAGTTTTTTATTTTTAGCCTTAAATTCAAAGGCAATTGATATTTTAAGCATTCTGTTACCACCTGGTTCGTTTAAGTTAACAATAATGCCTTTATATTCTTGAGTTTCTCCAAACTCTTTTGTATCTTCTTCTTCTTCTTGTTGCTTTTTCTTTTCAGCTTTTTTACTTTCAGCATCCTTATTTATAACTTGAGGGGGAGGGTCCTTTTTAATAAATAATAAATAACCACCACCTACAAGTATTAAAATAGTATTTAATAAAACAAGTATTGTTACAAGCTTACCACTACCACCTGATGGTTTTACTTCTTCATTTTGTTGTTCTTGAATGTCTTTATTGTTATCAGCCATATTTAACCTCTATAATATATCTAAAATACCAAAATTTAGAAGATAATTAAAGTATTATTTTAATTTACTAGTTTAATTGACAAAAACTAGTCTTTTATTACATCGGCAAATGTTTATTAATAGTGAATTTTTATTATTTTTCCTTTTTAAATCAACTATTTGCTTTTTTAACTTAAATAAATATAATAAATGAGAATTTATGGAGTTTTAAAGATGAAAACTATATATTTATTTATTTTTTTAATATCCTTTAATATCTTAGCATCACAATCAGGTATCACTTTAAAAGATTTAAACAACAAAGATGTTACTATTGATGATTCTATAGGTAAAAAAGTTGTTTTATTAAATTTTTGGGCAACTTGGTGTGGTCCATGTAAAAAAGAATTACCAATAGTAAATAAACTTTATAATAAATATAAAAATAAAAATTTTACTGTAATTTCAATTTCTCTCGATGAGCCATCTGAATTTAATGATGTTAGATCTACAGTTTACGGGCTTGCTCTTGATTTCCCAGTTCTTCTTGACCCAAACAGTAAAGCGGCAGATTACTATAATCCATCAAAAAATGCACCCTTTTCAATTTTGTATTCTTCAAATGGAGAAAAAATAAAAACATTTTTAGGTTTTACTTCTTCCGATGAGGAAGAACTAGAAAATTTAATAAAAAAAGAAATAAACAAAAAAAATCAAACTAAAAACTCAGAATTTTCATGGAGATTTACAACTCTTGATACATATACGAGATATTTTAAAGATGATACAAACAAAAACTTTAGTAATTACGAATTTTTGACAACAAGAAGCCATTTATCTACATTTTATAAAAAATATATTGCTTCTGTATCGTTTCATACAAATAACTTTCTTTCAAGCACTAGATATATTAGAGATAAGCATGGAGATAATTTATCAAATTATCGTTTAGAAAAAGTTTCATTAACGGGATATATAGGTAAGCAAAATTATGTTTTGGGAGATTTTCATATTACTCAAGGAAAGGGAATTGCACTATCTATTCATAAAGAGGATGATTTAGGTATTGATACTACTCTCCAAGGGCTTAATCTTGATTTAACCTATAAATTTATTAACCTTAATTTATTTGCAGGCTTTGTTAATAATACCAACCTTGATATTGACAATAACAAATTATATGATGATAAAAGAGATATAATTGCAGGAACAACAGTAAAACTTGATATTTCAGGTAAAATCATATTGTCAGGAAACTACAATGTAATAATGTTTAAAGAACCACCCTATGATGATGTATATAAAAAACCTGATAACTATAAACAACATAATTTTCAAGTTATGGGTGGAAACATTGAATATAATTACAAATCTAATTTAAAACTATACTTAGAGTCAGATTTTTTAATAGATAATTTTTATAATGAAGCAGAAAAGCTTGATTCTCCTTATGCTGTTTATGCATCAATTTTCTATACATATAAAAAGTTTGTTTTTACTCAAGAATTTAAAAAATATAAAGATTTTCAAATTGGTTTTATTTCTGACAAAGGAAATTCCAAATGGAATTATGCTTTAAACAGTGTTTTTTATAATAATCCTACTACACTGGAGAGAGAAGGTGAAAAAATAAAAGATATTGCTAGTGATATTTGGGGAACAAGAACAAACATTAAATATAAATTAAGTAAAAATATTAAGCCATATTTAAATTATTTATATTCTATGTCCTATGCTCATCATGACAGAAGAGCTCATCATTTTTATATAGGTAGTGAATATTATTTTAACGAATTAAAAAGCAAAATCGACTTATCATTATCTTTTAGATTAGAAAAAGATACCATTTTTGATGACGCAAATAAATCAAATGACATAGATAACTATTATGGTCTCGAATTTGATAATACATTTTATATAACTCCTTATTTATCATTAGACTTAAAGGGATATTATCATTTTACTCAAAGAAGTATAAAACTTGAAAACAAAACTGATAATTTTGAGGATGCGGAGATAATGACTACTTTAACTTTATTTAAAGATTTCTTTATTTCTTATTTATATAATAGATATACATTTAGTGAAGAAGTAGGAAGCAAGCATAATTATCATGCGTTCAATGCTAAATATAGGTTTTTTAATGATAATTACTTTAGATTTTTCTATGGTAATATTAGAGGTGGAATCAAATGCATTGGAGGTGTTTGTAAATACTATCCAGAATTTAATGGTTTTAAAGCAGAAGTATTACTTAGTTTTTAATTGAATAATTATATTAATTAGATGTCTTAAGTATATAACTTTTTTTGAGGAATTATGAAAACTTTAATAATTTTATTCAGCATTTTGGCAACATTCAGTATATACTCTGCCCCAGATGGAGATGAATCAATCACAAAAACTAAGTTGCAAGAAACAATATCAAAAATAAAAGCTAGCTATGAGAAAGTAGATACATTAGAGGCAGACTTTGAACAAGTATTTTTTCATAAAGCATATAAAAGAAAGAAAAAATCATCTGGAAATGTTATTTTTACTAAAAAATTAAAAATGAAATGGTCTTATAAAACTCCAGAAAAAAAATATATAATTTCAAATAATGAAACACTATGGATATATGAACCTGAAAATGAACAAGCATTTAAAACAAATATAAAAGGAAGTGAATTAGAGTCTGCTGTCAAATTTTTATTAGGAAAAATGGATATTTTAAATGACTACAAAATCAAATTAAAAGAAAACACTCTTATTCTAACACCTAAAAAGGAAAGTAACTATAAAGTTATTTATCTAAAACTAAATAAAGATTATAAAATTATTGAAACTAAAATGATAGATAATTTTGATAATGAAAATACTATTAAATATAAAAATTTAAGAATCAATAAAGATAAATTATCAAAAGATTTCTTTAATTTTATACCACCAGATGATACAGAGATAATAGAAAAGGACAAAAAATGATATTTGTATACTTCCTATTAATAATAATAGGATTTGCAGTTACAATTAAGGGTGCAGACTTCTTAGTTGATGGAGCTTCAGCACTTGCAAAAAGATTTGGAATTAGTGAAATAGTAATTGGACTCACAATTGTTGCACTAGGTACCTCTGCTCCAGAAATGGTGGTGAATGTATATTCTAGTATAAATGGTAAAGATGAACTCATATTAGGAAACATAATAGGAAGTAATCTTTTTAATACACTGGTCATACTAGGTATTGCTGCGTTTATTTATCCTGTAACAGTAAAAAAAGCTTCTGCCCTTTTTGAAATTCCGTATTCATTACTTGCAACTATTGTTGTTGCTATTTTGGCAAATGATATATTCTTAAAAACAGGTAATACTAATACGCTAACAAGATTTAATGGATTTATTTTATTCATATTTTTTGCAATATTTATAATATACATTATTAGAATGACTATGAAAGACATGTCTGATTATGATGAAGGGATACCCGAAATGTCATTATCAAAATCCTCTATTTTAATAATATTAGGAATGGTAGGGCTTACTCTAGGTGGAAAATTAGTTGTAGATAATGCTGTTTTGGTTGCAAAAAGCTTGGGAGTAAGTGATGCACTTATTGGCTTAACTATTTTAGCCGCAGGTACATCATTACCTGAACTTGTTACAGCAATTATTGCTGCTAAAAAGAAAAAATCTGATATTGTTATAGGTAATGTTATTGGTTCTAACATTTTTAATATCTTTTTAGTTTTAGCAACTTCAGCAGTGATTTCACCTATAAAATTTAAAGAAAGTTTAAATATTGATTTAGGAGTATTATCTTTAGGAGGTATTCTCTTAATTATCTTTATGTTTTTGGGGAAGCCTAAATATGTTGTTGATAAAAAAGAAGGAACGATTTTAATATCTCTATATATTGGATACTTCATTTATATGATGATAAGAATGTGAGTTGTTTAAAACGGAGGATATATGAAAACAATTAAATTATTTGATATTGATGGTACTTTAATTGATACAAAAACTCAAATATATGTTGATGGAATTGCTTATCCCCAAACAGAATACAAGAAATTTTTAAAATTAGGAAAAGAAATAGATTTATCTGATTTTGCTGATAAAGAAAAGGTTAAAAAAGACTTTACTGAAGGACAGAAATTACCTCTTTTTAAATTAATAAAAAGCTATGGCCGTTTAATGAAGAAAGCTTTTATTACTGCTAGATCACAAGAAAGTTCTATAGAGAGATGGTTTATTCGTAATGGAATTTTAGGACATTTCTATGCAGTTAATGATCCGGAATCAAGAGCATCTTGTTACCAAGGGATGGAAGATTGGGAAAGTTGGACAACAGCTAAAAGAAAGTCAAGTATAATAAGGTATTATTGTAATAAATATGATTTAGTTGAATTTTATGATGATGAAATTGAAAACCTAGAAACAGCTAAAAAACTTAAAATGAATAATTTAGTTTTATGGTTAGTTAAAGATGAATGTATAACAATTTATGGTTAGTATGTATAAAATATATTTAGTTTTACTATTCTTTTCTATTAATTTATTCTCTCAAATGCTATCAATGGATGATAGATATAAACAGATATATAAAAATATAGAAAAAAAAGAGTATCAAGAACAGCTAGTAGAGTTAATAGCAATAGCATTTCAAAATAAAAATATTATAGAAGAATCAAATAAAATATTAGCAAATGCCTATGAAAACAAAATATTAAAAGATAAGTTAATCATTCTATTTGTAAATACAATATATGATAATGAAAATTCTATAAAAATAAAAAAAATTTTTAAAGAATTACTAACAGACGAAAAATTTAAAACATCTATAATTAAAATTATAAAATCTGAGAAAAATACTAAAAAAATATTTAATTTATTAAAACAGCACTTTATTAAAAAATTTGATAAAAGATTTAATAAAATATTTAAAATATACCTAATAGATAAATTTTTATGCCAAACAAATATTAATACAGTATTTAAAGTTATTTCTAAAAATATTTTAGAAGAAAGTGTAATTAAAGTAATATCTGATTATTATGAAAAAAATAAAATAGCTAATAAATACTCAGATAAATTTAAACAAAGCTTAGTTTCTTTACCATATGATTATTCTATAGATGCTTGGTTTAAAAAATTATTTAAGAAGGATTACAGTAAAATTAAAAAACTAGTAACAAATAGTAAAAACTTTAATTTATTTATAAACAAAAACTTAGAAACTCTTACTTTAAGTGTAATATACTCTACTATTGACAATGAATTATTATTAAAATCTTATAAAAAAGATTTTAATAATGAATTTATTAAAAATAATTTAATGTTAAAAAAAATATTAAAATCATTAATAATTGATAATAATGATGAAATATTTGATAAAATTAAAGAAAAAAGATTCAATTGCTTTCATTTAGATGAAAAAATGATTAAACTAGATGAGGGTATTCTAACTATTTACTTAAAAGAAATCTTAAGTAAACGGGAGTTAGAAAATAAAGTTTTACCAATTTTATATGAAAGTTTAAAATGAATATAATTATATTAACACTATTTAGCTATATTTTTAATCCCTCAGTAACAGAAGCTGAACAAAATAAGCTTGTTCAAAAATTTAATATTAGCTTTGCACTAAAAAGAACACCAAAAATTGATTTTAATGAAAAAAAATTAATCAAACTATACAATAATGGAAAATATAGAAAATACATTAAAAATTTTAATAAATATAAAAAAAAATTTATATATGTTAAAAATAGTAAAATTAATTTTAATAAACTGTACTTATATTACACCCTATCTCTAAAAATTCTTTCCCAAAATAAAAAATATCAAAATTCATTATGCTTAATTAAAGCGTCATTAAATAATTTTAAAAATTTACCATCTTTTGTTTTAAAAGAATTTAAAAATAATTGTAATAATTTAAAAAATATTTCTATAAATAACAATAATAAAAATATTAAAATTTATATTAATGGACTACTCATTGATGACTCAATTGCTTATATAAATGAAAATACATATAATTTTACAATTTGTAATAATAAAACATGTAAATATTTAAAAACTAAATCTAGCACCATAAATAAGCAAGAATATAGTGATTATTTTAGTTGGAAAATCAAAAAAGGATTATTTATTTCTAACACTATTCCAGACAGCTTTTTTCAATATTATAATGTTAAACAAGTTCATTATTTTTATAAAAAAAACAATGAACTTTATCACAAAGTAAAACTAAATAATGGACTTATTATTTTAGAAGAAAAAGTTTCATTAAAAAATAATTTGGATAATCAAAAAAATAAAATAATATTAGATTCAAACAATAAACCTACAGAACAATCATCACCCTTCTACAAAAAATGGTATTTTTATGCAGGAATTGTTGCAATTGTAGGGATAACCGCAGGAGGAATATATTGGATTCAGCAAGACAGTGGAACAAATACATCAATAACTTGGCAATAATATTTGTTATCTTTTTTGTATCTTGTTCTGATTCTAATGATAAATTTAATCTTGTATTAAAAAGTTTTTCAAATAATGATGATATTGCAATCATTTCCTTTAAAAATTTAGATAACAATGAAACAACTAATAAGCCAATAAAAACGATGGAAGCTTTAGATATTGATATTAATTTAAACGCTAATTATTCTATTAAATATACCAATTCAACATCTAATATTTTTGGATATATAAATAAAATTAAACCCATTAATTATAATAATAAGAATGTATACTTAACCTTAAATGAGAATAAAAAATTTAGGCAACTCGTACATATTATTAGTGACACAGTAGAAACAGGTAAATATTACTATTATTTATATGCTAATAATAGTATATATAGAGCAATTGGAAACACTTTTAAAAAATTATCTTTATTAAGCTTAGAAGATGAAAATATTAATAAATCATTTAATATAACCGACAATAAAGTAATAAATCTAAATGGAGAATATTTAATCAATAGTACGGAAATAGCTTTTATTGATAAAAACAATGAATTAAAATTTATTGCACATAATATAGTTAATTTAAGTTTTTTAAATACTAAATATGTAAAAATGGATAATGATTATTTTTTAATTTTTAACAAAGATGCTTCTAATTATGATTGTATTCGTTTTAATAAACAAATTAATGATGAAATCAAAGTAAATCAAGTTAATAATTGTATTCAAACAAGTATATCAACCAATTCTAAATTATTAGTAAAAAATAATGAATTTTACTTATGGGATACAGATAAATTATACAAGTATTCAAATAGTAAATTTTCTTTATTACATCAATTTGAAAATTCTGGAGAAATTTTTCAAAACAATAATAATTTTTATTTAATATCTAATGACAACTTTATATATTTGCTTAATGTAGAAAATGAAACACTTACAAAATTAAACTTAAATCCACTTGTAGCTAATAGCATTGCTATTTTTGATATTAATTCAACTACAACACTAATTACCTCTAAATACTGGAATGCTGGCGAAAACTACTATATATTTGCAAATACTAATTCACAAGTTACTTTAGAAAATTATGAATTTCCTGATTATGTAAATTTAAAAAATATTGTAAACATTAAAATGGATAGTAATCAAAACATATTTTTGAATAATTTAAGTTTTGAGTCTTCTGGGCAAACTTTTAACACTATAACATTTTATCTATTTAGTAATTTCAAGTAAAAAGAATAAAATTAATTTAGGAGCAATATGTTATCAAAGATTTTTTGGACATTTACGAGTATTTTTTTATTATCACTAATATTCATTTTTATTATAATATTTTTTGATTTATTTGATTCAAATTTTAAAAAAGTAGAAAATGCCATTTACTATAAAGCCCAAAATATTAAAGCCTTTAATTTAAATAAAAATAAATTAAAAATAATGACTTGGAATATAAAATTTGGAGCAGGTCGTATTGATATGTTTTTTGATTGTCATGGAAAAAGAGAAATTATAAAAAAAGAAGAAGTGATAAATAATCTAAATAATATTAGTGAAAAAATTAAGGAAATTGCCCCTGATGTGTTATTCTTGCAAGAAGTTGATATAAAATCAAACAGAACAGCTAATATTGATGAAGCCCAATATATATTAGATAATACAGATTTAAATTATGGATACTATGCCTCTCAATGGAAGTCAATATTTATTCCTAGTCATAATATCGCTAAGGTTAATACAGGCAGCTTAATCCTATCAAAATATCCATTAAAAGATGGAAAAAGATATTCATTACCCACTATAGGTTCTCAAAATCTAATAGTTCAATATTTTTATTTAAAGAGGAATTTTCTAAAAACAAAATTGGAGATAAATCAACATAAAATAACTTTAATAACGACTCATTTATCAGCCTATGCACAAGATGAAACTAAAGAAAGACAAATTAATCAAATTGAAAACTATATAAATGGACTATCTCAAGATAAGCATGAATTTATACTTGGAGGAGATTTTAATATTCTACCTCCAGGAACTAAAAAAGTTAAGAATTTTCCTGATTCAGTATGTAAAGGAGAGTTTGAAGCAGATGATTTCAGCAATCAAACAGAGTTATTATCTTCTATTTATAATAGTCAAAACTCCGCTATTAAATTATCTGACTATCAAAATAACAATGAAAAATATTTTACTCATACAACAGATAAAAATGGATTTTGGAATAGAAAGATTGATTATATTTTTAGTAATGGTAAGTTAGAAAATGCTAAAGTTTTACAAAAAGGTACTATGAAGTTATCAGACCATGCACCTATTACTGTTGATTATATTTTAGAATAGTTATTCACCCCAAATATCATTTGCGTCAGTTACTACACAATAACTGCCCATCCAAGTAATATCTGACATATACCACCACCACCTAGAAGTTAGCTCTGATTTGGTATATTCTTTTATAACATCAAGCCCATTAGCACCTAAGCAATTAATTTTAATTTTAAGATTACTACCATTATCACCATTATCATAGCCAAATACAGCAACTCTATAGATATCACCATTATTACTTCTTGGAACGGGAACATTAATATTTTCAGGTTTATCACAGTTAGTCTCTGTACAACCAAAACCCGGAATATTATCAATATCTAAATGAGGATTATCTTCAGAATTTCCACCATTCCACTCAAGTCCATTACCATCATCACAATTATTATAGCCACAATCCTTACTAGATGAGCCACCTGATACTTCCCAGTTGCTATGTGCTGCACTTGAAGCACTTGGTACAAGCACATGTAAATCCATATCTGAAGCATTACTCCATGTTAGTTCTACATGTATAAAGTCTTCACTTACTCCATAAAACTGAACAGTACATGAATCACTTACAGTACCTTCATTTGCAGTAAATCTAAGTAAGTAAGGATCATAGCTACCATCCTGTTTTGCTGATATTGTAAGAGGTTTGAATGTCAATGACTTATTAGTATTTAATATTCCACCAATGTTTTGATTTCCTGCCGGAGCTTCAATTAGCTCCCATTTATAAGTTGCATGTCCATTTTCACCTTGAACAGTTGCTGTAAAATTATAATCTGTTAAAGTAAAAGCTCTTCCATATCCATCAGGAGGATTTACTGGTCTTACCATAGGTGGCGCAGGACAAGTTACAGCTAAAGCAGAATAACAAGGAGTTTCATCAACTGTTCCATCACAATCATCATCTAAACCATTACTGCATACTTCACCACGGCTATCTGCTGTTCCTGGTGTTCCATCACAAACAACGCTGTTATTGCTACATACATACCCACCCGTTCTTTTACAAATACCTAAGCCTACATTACAAGAATTTCCTAAGTTAAGTTCAGGATCAGTATCAGTAATAGTATCGCAATCATTATCTATACTATCACCACATATTTCAGAACTAGGGTTTCCTGGTATCGCATTACACTTAACTGTATGATTCATATTATCACAATAGTAAGTTCCACTTGCTTTACAAGCACCAATACCTGATTCACAAGCAAGTCCTAAACTAGGAACATCATCAACTAAACCATTACAATCATTGTCAAGTCCATCACCACAGAGTTCAGTAGTGCCTTGAGATGGAGTGGCATCACATACAACATCTGTATGGTCAGAAGAACAAATTGTTTTACCTCTTGTTTGACATTCTCCTAAACCACCATAACAATTTTGATTTAAATTAAATATTTCATCAATTCTGCCATTACAATTATTATCTTTACCATCACAAATTTCCTGATTTGGAGCCAAAGGAGCCAAAGGAGCCCCATTTGTATCAACACATGTTACACCACCTTGGTTATTACAAGCATAAACACCAGATACTTTACATTCTCCAACACCAACAAAACAAGTTTCACCGATATTAAATCCATTATCTACAACACCATCACAATCATCATCTTGCCCATTACATTGTTCTGCTTGAGGAAGAATTTGACCTTCACAATCACCCCAATATTCACCACCTACACAAGTAGTTGTTCCTTTTTTACATATACTTGTTCCTCCAATTACGGAATTTGGGGAACCAGTAAAACATTCTTCTGTACCTGAGCAGTTTCCACAATTATCTCCATCATCAACAGAACCATTACAATCATCATCTAAACCATTATTACAAATATCAGTATCCGATGTTTTAACACATTCAGGAGTTACATCACATATTTCGGGGTTATCAATTATATTATCACAGTTGTCATCAATACCATTTCCACATATTTCACTAGGAACATCTCCACAACCACCACAAGCATTTCCACCATTTTCAGGTAAAACATTATCAATAATTCCATCGCAGTCGTCATCTAATCCATTACATGTTTCCTTTGGTAATTCTCCACATTCACCACAGGCATTTGCAACTCCATCATCAACAATACCATTACAGTTATTATCAATGCCATCACATGCTTCGGCAACAGGTTTTGATTCGCCCTGACAATCTGACCATTGACCCTGTTGGTTACAAATCATAACACCTGATTCACAAATACCCTTTCCTAATTCATCAGGGTTTCCAGTATAACAAGACTTCTCTTCTCCTGGAGTACAACTACAGTTTTCATCTACAGTTCCATTACAGTTATTATCTATACCGTCACCACAAGTATCATTATTTTGAGCTACTACTTCTCCAATACACTCAGTTCCCCAAGTTCCTTCTGAAGAACATAAATTATATCCAGCTTTACAAATTCCAACACCAATATTATTACCAGCGGTATTACAATCTCTTCTATCTCCAGAATTACATTCTGTTTGAGTATTACATCTATTTTCTTGTTTGTCTATACTACCATTACAATCACTATCTTTATTTAAACATAAATCATTTATGGGAAGAACTTGCCCTAAACACTCTCCTGACCATTCATGATTTTCTTTACAAACTTCGGTTCCACTTTTACAAACACCTTTACCTGCAGTATTTTCTGGCCCATTATAACAATCTCTTGTTTCACCAATAGTAGTGCAACCACAGTCTTCATCAACATGACCATTACAATTATCATCAATTCCATTTCCACAAATTTCAGTTACAGGTTTTACTTCATTTTTACATATATAATCCCATTTTCCTTGTTCATTACAAATAATTACACCATCTTTACAAGCACCAACATTTCTTGTAGAGCTTCCACCTGTATAGCAATCCTTTGTTTCATTAGCCGTACAATCTGTTACGGGAGTATCTAATTGACATTTACCGCTCTCACAAACATATCCCTCTTCACAAGGATTATCAGTACTACAGCCTGTAGACGCCTCTGGTTTATTACAGCCCCAAAATATAAATAAAGTAAAAACTAAAAATAGATATTTATACATATTTCCTCCAAAAATCAATACATAATACCTCAATTTAACATTTTTGTCCAATAATTCATCATTGTTTTGTCTAAAAATACTATAAAACAAAAGTATATTAGTCATATTTTTGCAACATTGTTGCATTTTTTGCAACAATATTATATTCTAGTTCATATATGATTGGGAGTCCAAATGAATGAAAGCTGGAGAGGTAAATTAGTAGGTTTAGGTTTAGGTTGGTTTGCAACAGGCCCCATAGGAGCAATACTTGGCGGAATATTAGGTAGTTTCTATGATAATAAACAAGATGAAATAGATGAAACTGTTTTAAATGAAGGAGAAGAACAAGCTATTTATCATGCATATTTAGTTTCTTTATTTGTTTATATTGCAAAAGCAGATGGAAAACTATCTTCTATAGAAATTAGAATAATAAGAGATTTTTTTAAAAAGAAAGGATCAAGTGAACAAGAAATGCTACAAATTAAAGAAGCCTTAAAAATTGCATCTAAATTAAAAACAATAAAAATAAAAGAAATTGTAGATCAGATTAATCAAATATTTGACTATCATACAAAATTTAATATTTTAGAGCTCTGCTATCATATTGCAGCCGCAGATAAAATTATTTCACAATCAGAGTCTATAAAATTAACAGAACTTGGCAATTTAATGAAGATTAATATTATGGAACAATATGACTTAGAAATGAAATATGGCTTTGAAAGTATTAACAAAGAAGAAAAAAAGAGAAAGATAGATGAAGATTTAGAGGATTTAAAAAGAGAAATGAGAGGAGAAAAAAGAAAATATTCTTCTAATCACTCCAATAATCAGTCTAACAGTAATAGTAATAAAAAACAGTCATCTCACAATTACCAAAATAACAACAAAAGAAAAAAATATAGAAATTCTTGGGAAATACTAGGAGTAAAAGAAGGAGCAACTTACAGAGAAGTAAAAAGAGCATATATAAAGCTACAACAAAAATACCATCCAGACATAAATCCATCAAAAGAAGCAGAGGAAATTATAAAGGAAGTTAATATTGCTTATGATGATTTGAAAAAGAAATTTGAATAAGGATTGTTTATGAATATTGATAAAACTTTAGATGAGCTTCAAAAAAAATTTATAAGTAATCCTGAATCACTTCAACCACTTATAGATAAAGCTCCTTATGCTGTATTTATTGTTGATAAAAATAAAAACATACTTTTTTTTAATAAAAAAGCAGAAGAAATAACCGGATACAATAAAAAAGAAGCAATTAATAACTTATGTATCATTAGTCGTCACTGTACAACATGTGGTAATGAATGTGCTATGTTCGATAGTTTTACAACAAAAGATAAATGTATAAAAGAAGTTGGCTTTTTAAGAAAAAATAATAAAGAAATTGTAATTGAGAAGAGCAGTTATCCAATTTTAAACCCATACGGAGAACCAATTGCGGCTATAGAGTTTTTTATAGATAAAACAGTACAAATAAATACCCAAAAAAAAATGGAATCAATCATGCAAAAGCTAGATTCTACAAATTATTTTAACAATCTGCTAAGTAACCTAGTTATTGAAGGTATTATTAAAATTGAGAAAAACAATGTAATTTCTCTATATAGCAAAAAAGCAGAAACCCTAATTGGATTAAATAAAGATCTTGTAGAAGGTAAAGAAGCAAATAAAGTTTTTAAAGAAGAAAATTGGAACAATATTTTAAATATTATAAATTCACATAATAATTCGAGTAGTGAGTTAAACTTTATAAACTTAACAATAAATAACAGAGATTTAGACTTTGCAATAGTTCCTCTTAAGGATAAAGATAATAATTATGAGTCAACTATTATTTTTGTTAAGTTATCATTAAAGAAAATGAGCATAGATAATTTAACTGATAACTCTAAGGTTAAGTATTATGACATGATTTCTAAATCAATAAAAATGAAAAAAATATTTAACTTAATAGAAAACTTAAAAAATAGTAGTGTTAATGTTTTAATAGAAGGAAAAAGTGGTACGGGTAAAGAATTGATTGCAAAAGCATTATTCGAAACTAATCAAAATCACAATAAAGTATTTCAAACTATAAATTGTGCAACTCTTTCTCCAGATTTATTAGAATCTGAATTATTTGGACACCAAAAAGGCTCTTTTACTGGCGCTATTGCAGATAAAGAGGGGAAGTTTAAGCTTGCTGATGGAGGTACTATATTTTTAGATGAAATTGGAGAAATCCCAATGAATCTTCAAGCTAAACTACTTAGAGTATTACAGTTTAAAGAATTTGATCCTGTTGGCTCAACAAAATCAATAAAAATTAATGTTAGAATTATTGCTGCAACTAACAGAAATCTGCAAGAAGCCATTCTTGAAGGACGATTTAGAGAAGATTTATATTACAGATTGAAAGTTGTACCAATTTATCTACCAAATCTTAATGAAAGAAAAGAAGATATCCCTATTTTAATAGATTTTTTTATAAATAAATTAAATAAAGAGCATGCATCAAATAGAAAAGTATCAGAAAATGCTAAAATATTTCTCATGAATTATGATTGGCCAGGAAATATACGAGAATTAGAAAATTTAATTTCATATTTATTTGTTGTTACAAATAAAGAAATTATTGACATAAATGATTTACCTGATTATTTAATAAATTTATCAAAAGAACTTACATATAAAACCAATTATCATAAATCTGAAAAAGATATAATACTAGAGCATCTTGAAATGTTTGAATATAATCAAAATAAAACTGCTCAAAGTTTAGGAATTCATAGAACAACTCTTTGGAGAAAAATGAAGCGATATGGCATAGAACCTTATAAAATATAGCATTAAATAAAAAATAGAAATTAAAAATAGAAACTTATAGCAACTTTCTTTACAATTAGTTTATTTTTAGATATACTTTATAATCATTTGGGAGAATGCAGTAATGAGATACTTTATTCTTATAATATTTATACTTTTAAGTTTTACATATTCATGTAGAAATGAAGATGGTATATATAATGGAAAAATTGAATGTAAAAATGATAGTCATTGTAGTAAAGGAAAAATTTGTTCAAGATTAGGACAATGTATACCAGACAAAAGATGTTATTCTGATACTCAATGCCTAGAAACTGAAGTTTGTAATTTAGAAATAGGCTTATGTGTTTCAAAAGAAAGATGTGAAACCGACCATGATTGCAAAAATGATTTAAAATGCATACTAGGTGTTTGTAGTGGTTGTCAAACAAATGATGATTGTACCGCTCCTGATGTTTGTAGTTCAGGAGCTTGTTTAAGCCCTCAAAACAATTGCAAGGAAATCACTTGTCAAAAAGATGAAATATGTAATCCAATCACTCAAAAATGTCAAAAAATAAGAGAAGATTGTAATACAGATAAAGATTGCTCGTTTGGAAGAAAATGTGAAAATAATAAATGTACAATACTAAAAGATGGCTGTACGAATAATAGTGATTGCAAATATAATCAAGAATGTAAACTTGGAGTATGTGTAGGTTGTGAAAGTGACCAAGACTGCAAAGATACAAGCAGATGTATATTTGGAGCTTGTATTAGTATTGGTATTGATTTATGTACAAATATTGAATGCCCTCAATATGAAATATGTGACCCTCAAACTGGACAATGTTACCTTGAAACAGGAGAATGTAGAGATGATCTTGAATGTAGACCAGGTACAACATGCCAAGCAACAATGTGCATGGGTTGCGTTGATGAATCTTCATGTCACCCTAATATGAAATGTGTTTATGGAATGTGTTTAGCCAATGTTAATTAAAACTTTTTACAACATAATAATAAAAAATCTACACCTTAAAATAATTTCTGTCATTTTAGCTTTCATTGTCTTTTTAGCAGTACAGATATATAACAACAAGGAAGTTATACAGAGTTTGGATATTAATTTATCATTATCATTACCGAAAAACAGTATGGTTGTTAACAAGATACCAAGAAAAGTATCTATTTTGGTCAAAGGTTCATTATCTGAGATTAAAAAAATAAAAAAAGAAAATATTTCACTTCCAATTCATTTAAAAGAATCAAAAACAATTATTTTAAATGAATATAATATCTCAGAATTTAAAAATATAGATATGATACAAATCATACCTAAAACAATTGATATAGTAATAGAAAAAGTTGTTGAAAAAAAAGTACCAATACAGTTTAATATAATAAATGAAATACCAGCAGGTTACAAATATAAAGAAAAACCTAAACTAAATAAAAAGTTTGTAACAATAATTGGTCCTAAGTCATCTATTGACTTGTTAAATAAGGTATATTCTGAACCATTAAATCAATCAGATATCATAGGGAGTGAATCAAAAATATTAAAACTAAAATTAGAGAGCTCACTATTAAGATTTAAGAATATACGAGAAGTATCCGTTTCTTATAAAATAGTAGAAGAATTTATAACTAAAGAAATAAAAAACCTTAAAATTAAATTCCTAAACTGTGATTTAGAAAAAAATGGTATTGTAGCACTCAAAAATAAAGTTAAATTAGTTGTTAAAATGCCATATTCCTTAAAAAATAAATTTACAAATAGTGATTTTTTTATATATGCAGACCTAAAAAATTGTAGTAATTTTGAATATTTAACTTCAATTAAACTTTCTATTGCTGTTCCTCATAAAAAGATCTCTACAAAATATATAATTCCAGCCACGGTTATATTAAAAAAATTACATAAAAAAGAAAATATTCATAATAATAAAAAAAATATCCCTAAATTAATATCACCTAAAAAAGAAAAGGTTAAAAAATAACTAAGAAGGAGTATAAATGAAAAAATTATTTGGAACTGATGGTATTAGAGGCTTGGCAAATCAATATCCCATGACTATTGATATGGTTCAAAGACTAGGCTCTGCTGCTGCATTATTTTTTAAAAAAAGAAATCAAAAAACAAAAATTGTGATAGGAAAAGATACAAGAATATCAAACTATATGTTCGAAACTGCATTAACTTCAGGTATAAACGCAATGGGGGTTGATGTTATTTGGATAGGTCCATTGCCTACACCAGCAATATCTCACCTAACACAAAGCTTGAGAGCTGATGCTGGAATTATGATTAGTGCATCTCACAACCCATATTATGATAATGGAATCAAATTTTTTGGCCCTGATGGGGTAAAACTTGGTGATGCAATTGAGATGCAACTAGAAAAACTTGTTATAGAAAATAAATTTAATTATTCAGAAATACAGTATGATAAAATAGGAAGATTATACAGAATAGATCAAGGAATGGGAAGATATATTGAATATCTAAAATCAACATTTCCTAAATACTTAAAACTAGATGGCTTAAGGATTGGCTTAGATACTGCCAATGGAGCTGCTTATAAAATTGGCCCTATTGTTCTAGAAGAATTAGGAGCTAAAGTTTTTGTTATTGGTAATAAGCCTAATGGCGTAAATATCAATGAAAATATTGGGGCTTTACATACCAAAGAACTAAGAAAACTGGTTATTGAACACGATTTAGATATTGGAATTGCATTAGATGGTGATGCTGATAGAGTTATTTTTATAGATAAAATGGGCAATGAAGTAAATGGAGATGCTGTTTTAGGCGTTCTTGCAAAAGAATTAATGAAAACAAATAAATTACAAAATAAAACACTGGTAACTACTGTTATGAGCAATATGGGATTAGATAAAGCTATTGAATCAATTGGTGGAAAGATAATAAAAACTAAAGTTGGTGATAGATATGTTATTGAAGGATTAAAGAAATTTAATAGTAATCTAGGAGGGGAAAATTCAGGACATATTATTTTTAAAGAATACTCTAAAACAGGAGATGGCATGCTTGCAGCATTACAAATGCTTGCAATAATGATTAAAAATAATACAACAATTGATGAATTAGTTAAATTTGTTAAAATATATCCACAAGTTCTAAAATCTATACCTATAAGAAAAAAAACACCTTTCGAAACAATTCCTGAAATTAAAAATAAAATAGAAAGCATCAAAAAAGAATTAAATGGCAGTGGCCGAATTTTAGTAAGATATTCAGGAACAGAAAATAAAGTTAGAATTATGATAGAAGGTGATAATTATAGTAAAATAAGTATTTATGTTGATGAATTAAGTGATTTGTTTAAAAAACTAGTTTAGTATTTATCTTTTTGCCCTTCTTCTATTCAATTCACTTAAAATTCTCTTTCTAATTCTAACTGATTTTGGTGTAACTTCAACTAATTCATCATCTTCAATAAAATCAATAGCTTTTTCTAAATCCATCTCTAGTGGAGTAACAAGTTTTACAGCCTCATCAGTTCCTGAAGATCTAACATTTGTAAGTTTCTTGGTTTTAGTAGGATTAACAACTAAATCAATTTTTTTAGGATTAACTCCAATTATCATTCCTTCGTAAACAGGATCATTGTGAGTAATAAAAAATTGGCCTCTATCTTGAAGATTAAATATTGCATAAGCAACAGCTTTCCCCCCTGAGATAGAAACAATCGCACCTTGACTTCGCCCTTGTATACTTCCAACAACAGGTCCATAAGAATCAAATACTGAATATAAAACACCTTCACCTTTGGTATCTGTCATAAATTGAGCTCTATAACCAAGTAAGCCTCTAGATGGTATTAGGTAAACCATTCTTACAATTCCACCTGATTGCATCTCCATTTCTTGCATTTTACCAAATCTTTTATTTAATTTTTCAATGACGGCACCACTCATTGGTTCTGGAACTTCAATTGTTACAGCCTCATATGGCTCCATTTTCTGGCCATCAATCTCTTTAATAATAACTTGAGGTCTTGAAAGCTGTAACTCATAACCTTCTCTTCTCATATTTTCAACAAGTACGGATAAATGTAACTCACCTCTACCAGAAACTTTAAAAGCTTCCGTTGTTTTGGTTGATTCAACATGTAATGCAACATTAGATAAAATCTCTTTATCTAATCTATCTTTTATATGTCTACTTGTTAAATATTTACCTTCTTTACCAGCAAAAGGACTATCATTAACCATAAAAAACATAGAAATAGTAGGTTCATCAACTTTAATTAAAGGTAATGGCTCCACTAATCCTTTTTCACCAATAGTCATTCCAACTTTAAAATCATTAGTTCCGGAAAATGAAATAATATCACCTGCATCTGCTTCAGAAATATCAACTTTCTTTAAGCCATCATAACCAAGTAATTTTGTAACTTTAAAACTAACTTTTTTATCTTTATATAAACCTTCAACAATTTGATTTACTTTTATTGTTCCATTTTTAATTCTACCGGTTGCAACAACTCCAACATAATTATCATAATCTAAAGTTGAAATTTGTACCTGTAACGGTTTGTGAAAATCGCCCTCTGGAGGTCTTATTTCTCTTACTACCATATCAAGTAAAACGGACATATCTACATTTTCAGAGTCAGCTTCAACTCTTACATATCCTTCTTTTGCAGAAGCATAAATTATAGGAAATTCTAGCTGCTCGTCATCAGCATCTAAGTCAATAAATAAATCATAAACTTGATTTAACACCCTTTTAGGGTCAGAACCTTTTCTATCTATTTTATTGATAACTAAGATAGGTTGCAAGCCCATAGACATTGCTTTTTTTAGTACAAATTTAGTTTGAGGCATTGGTCCTTCAAATGCATCAACAACCAAAAGAACTGCATCAACCATATTCAAGACTCTTTCTACTTCACCACCAAAATCAGCATGCCCAGGAGTATCTACTATGTTGATTTTATAATCATCATAGTAAACTGCTGTATTTTTAGCCAAAATCGTAATTCCTCTTTCTTTTTCTATATCATTTGAGTCCATTGCTCTTTCATCTAGCTTTGCAAAGTCTCTTTTAGATGTAACTTGCTCTAAAATCTTATCAATAAGTGTTGTTTTACCATGGTCAACATGGGCGATAATTGCAATGTTACGGATTTTATCTATTATCATTATTCCTCTATTTTCAAAAAAAAAGGGCATAAAATATGCCCTTTTAAAACTTTTAAAGAGTGATAATAATTATTTTAAATTATTAACTCTTTTTTGTAATTGAGCAACTTTTCTAGAAGTTTTATTTTTATGAAAAAGGCCTTTAGCCCCTGCTTTCATAACTTCTTTAATTACAACAGGAAGTAATTCTGTTGCTAATTTTTTATCATTTGCTTCTACGGCTTCGTCCATTTTTTTCAAAAATGTTTTTATTCTTGAATTACGAGCTCTATTTCTCAATCTTCTTTTTTCTGATTGTCTTGTTCTTTTTGCTGCTTGCTTATGATTAGCCATATTATCTCCTATTTATTTCTTCTGTAATATTTATTCATATCAAGAAGTTTACCTAATGAGAAAGTTTTCAACTTATTCATGTAATCTTGATCTACTTTTCCACTATCAAGATGAGCATTTTTATAAACTGCTTCAACAAGAGCATCTTTAGTTTGAAACTTTTCAGAAACTTCTGTACCGATCCTGTATAATTTAAGTAATTTTTTATTACTTAGTGTTTCAATTCTCGCTTTAAAGCTTTCTTCTGTTTCCTCACTGTTTCTTTCAATTAAAGGCATTACTTTAGCTGCTAATTCTTTTTTTGAGCCAAAATCTTGCTTTACTAATTGAGCTGGAGAAAGCTTTGTTGGTTTTGCAACTTTCTTATTGCTTAATCTACGCAATTTCATTTTACGGTTATTTGTTAAACCCATAAAACCCCCTTTTCTACCCTTAAGGTATCTATAGAACGGTTAATAAAAAATTACTCTACTGTATTTTCAACAGGAGTATTATTAGTAGAGAAGTCTACTAAATTATTATTACTTACAATAAACTCTTCAATTTTTTGATTTTCAATAAGAGCTACTATTTCAGAATATCTATTTTTATCTGAAAACAACTTGATTGCTTCTTCTTGAGGAATACCATATTGACGAGAAAATGTATTTATATAGTTAATTATTTCACTTTCATTACTGTGTATATGTTCAACATCTTTAAGTTTTAAAACAAATACTTGTTGTCTTGCAAGATTCATAATCTTTTCATTATTTTCTTCAAAAAACTTTTCTTTATCTTCAACTTTTGCTCCTTCATTTTTTTGAAGATATCTGTTTAAGAAATCTTGTTTAGCTCCTTCTAAAATCGTTTTAGGAATATCAAGAGTATAAACGGGAGTCACCATCTCAAGGTACTTTTCAACCAGTTTTCCATTATTTTTTCTATCTATTTGGCCTTGATATTCAGCTTTTAGATCATTTAAAAATGCTTCCATATTATACTCTTCTCTACCATGAGCAAAATATTGTTGAACAAAATCTTCATTAAGTTCAGGTGTTTCAAAAACCTCTAGTTTTTTTATTGTTATTTTAAAGTTTACAGGATCAGAATTTTCATCTTTAATATAAGTAAACTCTATTTCTTCTCCTATTTTCTTACCTAAAACCGCAACATCAATCCCTTTAAAAATATCTTTACCAACTTCTAATGGAAAATCCACTTTACTAAACTCTTCAACTTCTTTATCATCTTTAGTTGCAACAATATCAACAACAGCAATATCAGAAGTTTCAACAACATCTCTACCTTCTACTTCTACTCTTTTAGAAAATCCAGGCAAGAATTGTTCTTTTAGGTAGTTATTAAATTCTTCTTCGTCAAGCTTTTCTGCCTCAATTTCAATATCTAAATTTTTATATTCACCCATATCAAAGTTAGGAATAAATTCATATTTAATTGTATAATAGAATTCACCTTTTTTATCTTGTTTAAAATCATCCATTGATGGTTGAGAAACCATCATAACATCTAAGCCCTCTAAGTAAGAAGCAGATGTTTCTTGTAGTAAATCTTCTGTTATTTCAGCTTTTACAGACTTACCAAATCTCTTTTTTATTAATGCGACAGGAACTCTACCTTTTCTAAAACCTTCTAATTTTACTGTTTTAGATAAATCCTTAAGTTTTGCATTATACTTTTTATCAAATTCATCTTGCTCTACAACAATTTTAACTTCTCTTGTTGTCACTGTTTCATTTAATGTTTCAACTGTCATACTTAACCTCAAAAAACAAGGGATTATACTAATTTCTATCATAAATGTCAATGTTTTTTATTTGTGGATTTTTTATTTGACTTTTAACTAAAAATTTTGTAGTATCCTAACCTATTGATTAGGAGGAAGTATGGCTTCATGTAGAAAAATAACAAAGGCAAAAAGAAATAGAAAGAAAGTAACATCAGGAAAATCTAGAAAAAAAGAAATTAGAAAAAACGGAACAACTCCTGTTTTTGCTATACATATTGATGTGGAAAAATAATAATTGAATTTTAAAGATTTTTTAAAATTCTCTATTTCCCACCATCATCCAAACCAATATAACAGATGCTACAAAGTTGGCAAACTTCATGTTTGTGCTAGATGCTTGGGATTATATCCAATTCTAATACTGTTAGTAATATTACAGTTTCATATACCTTTACCTAAAGAATATGAGGAAATAATTTTATTCATTTTACCTCTTCCTGCAATCATAGATTGGGCTATAGGCTTTATATGGGGAGTAAAAGGTTATAATTGGATAAGAACATTAACTGGTTTTCTATTAGGAGTTTCATTATCAAGATTAATGTGGCTTCATATTAAAAATCCTTTTAATAAAACTTCATTGAAAGGATTTTTTTTGTATATTTTTATAGTTTCTTTTGTAGTTTCTGTTAAATTTTATTTAAATATGTTAAAACATTACGATGATTTTTAAGTTATCATAAAACATTTGAGGTATTTCTATGAACTTTAAAACTAAAATCATATTTATTTTAATATTATTTTTATTACTCCCTGCTTGTAACAATAAATCAAACTCAGAGAATAATATTGAAAGTTCTAAAAAAGAAAAATTTAGTAAACTTCATAATGAAAGTAAATACAAAAAACTACTTTTAGATATGAAAACCTTAAGCTATAAAAAAGCAGAGAAATCAATTAAAGAATTGCTTGCAAAATACCCTAAAAGTCCAGAATTATATTATTTGTATGCCGTTATAACTAAAAATGTTAATCCAGATCCTCTTGAAGCAATAAAAATCCTTCAAGCAGTTGTTCAGCTTGATGATAAATATGGAAAGGCATGGAAACTTTTAGGTGATTTATTTTACATAAGAAAAAATTACAAAAATGCTTTAAAATCATGGGAATTAGCAATAGAAACAATGAAAGATAATGCAAACTTATATTATCGCTTAGCAAATTTATACTATTCTCAAAAAGATTATAACTTAGCAATTAAATATTTTAAAAAATCTCTTAAAATAGACAAAAAATCAGAATGGAGTTATTACTATCTTGCAGAAATATACTTTAGATTTTTAAAACAACCTCAAAAAGGGATAGAATATTTAAAAAAAGGTTTAAAAGCTTTACCTAAATCTAAAAATTTAAATCAAAAATTAGCAATATTTTATTATGACTCTCAAAAATATAAAGAAGCAATAAAGTGGAATAAAGAAGTATTAAAAATTATAAATTATGATAATTTTGCTATAGAAAATATTAGTGATTCATATATGCAGTTAAAGGATTATAAAAATTCTATTAAATGGTTAGATAAAATATTAAAAGAACAACCAAAATCAGTTTACTATATTAAGAAAAAAGCTAATATATATTCAATAGATAAAAAATTCAAAAAAGCCATAGAATTACTAGAATTTGCTTATAGGTTAAATAATTCTCCTAATATTAAAGCTAAAATCGCAAAGTTATATTTAATTATGGGAAACCCAAAAAAATACCAAGAAATTGTTAAGGAATTAAGAAATTCAAAGGATTCCAAGGCTCGTAGAATAGGAAGATATTTAAATCCAACAGGTAAAAATAAAAATTCTATAGACTATGTTCCTGCGAGTAATGCAGGTTTAGAACTTCTAAATCCAAAGAAATAATGGAGGAAAATTGAAATTTTTTATAATTATGCTAATATTTTTAGCATCAGTAGTGCTTAGTGCGAATAATTTTTATTATTATGACTATCAAGGAAATAAAGTTTATCCAACAAATAAACATAAAAATTACTTGTCTTATGATGTGAAATATGATGACAAGGTTAAAGATATTTTCAAAACATCAAATATAGAAATTAAGGAATGGAGAAAATACAAAAAAATAAAAATAATAAAACTTAGTGAAAACTTAGATAAAGAAATAGTTGAGCAGTTAAATAAAAACGACATTAAAACATATAAATACTTTGGAAAAAATGATAATTGGCCAATAATTTTAATAAATAGAGGAATTCTAGTTTTAAATAATGCTTATGATATTGAGAAATTAAGTAAAGAATTTAATTTTAAAATAATCTCCTATATTAAACCAATTAATTTATATGTAATTGAGAAATTTAATATTTTACCATTACTAAATGAACTAAAAGAAAAGAATATCGCAAAAATGTCACAACCTGATTTTTTAATTCCACATGAAAAAAGATTTATTCCAAATGACCCTTATTTCGACAATCAATGGCACTTGAGTAATCATGGGAATATGTATGGAGTTAATGAACATGCTAACATTTCTGCAATTAAAGCTTGGGATATTGAAATGGGAAATTCTAATACGGTTATTGCAATTGTTGATGACGGAATGGATGTAAACCATCCTGATTTATTTGGTAAAATAATAGCAAAACACGATTTTTTAGGTGATGATGAAGATGTTGGAAATACTGGTGATGATGCAGCTATTCATGGAACTTCATGTGCAGGTGTTGCCTCTGCAACAGGAAACAACAATGAAGGAATGATAGGAAGTTGTCCAAATTGTTCTTTAGTTTCTGCAAGAATGATAGGCAATAATCAATCTTCAAATTACAGCCCTACAACAATTGATGCACAAGCTATAATTTGGGCCGCTGGAGGAGAAGTAGATAATACTACTCGGATTAATGGGGCAGATGTTATTAGTTGCTCATGGGGATTTCAACAACCAACTTCACTTCCTTATTCTTTAAAAGTGGCTATAGACTGGGCTGTTACTAATGGAAGAAATGGAAAAGGTAGTGTTGTTATATTTGCGTCAGGAAATGACAGTAGAGAATATGGTAATATGGAGCTTGAAGCATATCAAAATGTTGTTACAGTTGGAGCATCTACAGATAGTGATAAAAGAGCTTATTATAGTAACTATGGTATGAAACTAGATGTACTAGCGCCCTCTAATGGTGGAAGAAATGGTATATGGACAACAGATTATCAAGGTACAGTTGGATATAATAATGGTATGCAAGGTCCTGATAGAGCAGGCAACTATACAAAAACATTTGGTGGGACTTCATCTGCAACACCATTAGTTAGTGGAATTGCTGGTTTAATATTATCTAAAAATCCAGATTTAACTTGGCGAGAAGTTAGAGATATTTTGAGAGCTTCATGTGATAAAATCAATACAAATATGATTACTTACACCAATGGTTGGAATAAGCAATATGGCTATGGAAGAATTAATGCATATAGAGCTGTAAAATTAGCTGATAACGCAAACTTTAATGATATTGGTAAAAATTGTAAAGAAAATTCAGATTGTTATTTTTCTTGTATTTCAGAAAATTATGGTTGGAAAGATGGCTATTGCACAAATGAATGTAACTCTAATTATTGTCAAGAAGGTTCTACATGTGTAAGTAATATCCCCGGTATAAACACTCCGTCTTGTTTAAAACGATGTGATAATATTAGTGATTGTAAAGAACACTATGCTTGTAGTAAATTTAGTGAATATGATGACTATAGTTATTGTATTCCAGGTTGCTCTACTAAAGGATGTAGAGGAGATTTTAAAATATGTAATACCCAAACTGAATTATGCGAAGATGATGTTAATAATCTTTGCTGGGATAAAATTACCTCTTCTCCTAAAGTATGTGGTAAACCCTTTAAAACATGTAATCGTGATTCTGGAAATTGTGAATGTATTAATAAATATTTTGAAATTGAATCTGGAGATTGCTTAAAAGATTTATGCCTTGAAAAAGAACAAGCTTGTGGTAACTATAGTAAATGTGATCAAATGACTGCTTTATGTATATGTGATAAAGGATATAAAAAAGATAAAACTGGAAATTGTACCAAAATTAAAAGTGAATCTTCTAGTTGCTCTTATGGAAATAACAATAATGACAATACATTTTTGATTTTTTTGATTTTTTTGATTTTAGCTTTTAGAAAAAAATTATCTACCTTGAACTTTTAAAAGCTTAAGCTTTCCTTTTTTATTTTTTTGAATTATTGCATCCATTCTATCGTTTTTCTGTAAAAACAATGCCCCCATATTTTCAGAAGTTGTTTCATCTGTTGTATCGGGGTTACCATCTTCAATTTTAATAATAGGCTCTGCTTCAATAATGTCACCATTTTTAATACCCAAATCATTTTTAGGAGCATTTGTAACTCTAATTTTTAATTTTACACTTGGAAATGTTTCTTCTGCATTTAAAACTTTACCCATAAAATAATTTTTATTTTTTGATTTTTCTTCATCAATTAAAGAGATTTTAGTTTTTGCACCAGGTTCTTTCATCATTTTCAATGGATCAATATTCTTAGATGCAATTTTTATATCAGAATTTTTAACTTTAGCAATAGGAATTATTGTTAATCTATTTAGAATTTGTTCTAGAGAATACTTAGTTGTGATTATAACTTTTTTAGTGCCTTTTTTTTCTATTACAGATCTTTTAAACCACTTTTGTAAAGATGCAACAACATTATCAGTATTAACTCCCAGTGCAAGGGTTAATTCTATAGTGTTATCATTTAATGATTTCCAAGAAGTTGCCATAGATGGAAAGTAATTTCCCATTTTACCCCTTTTTACAAGGTTTTTATTTTTAGCAAATACTGAAACCGACATGAATATCGCTAAAAGTATAATTAATAATTTATTAAACATAAGTCCTCCAAAACAAAACAGTTATATAATAGACGGTATCTATTGGATTTTATTCATATAAAATTTTAATTTTGTGATTTTT